>DATABT010000210.1:0-8664 GCA_036259455.1 Longimicrobium sp.
ATTGCCCGTAAGCTCGCACTCGCCGAGGGGCTGACCGAGGCCCAGGCCGCGAGCTGGCCGCCGAGGGCAAGGCCGTGGTGTGGATCGACGGCGGGCTGCACGCGACCGAAGTCCTGGGCGCGCAGCAGCTGATGGAGACGCTGTGGCAGATGGTGAGCCGCGACGATCCCGAGACGCGGCGCATCCTGGACGACGTGGTGATCCTGTTCGTCCACGCCAACCCCGACGGTATGGACCTGGTCAGCGACTGGTACATGCGCACGCCGAATCCGGAAGCGCGCACCCTGGCGTACCTGCCGCGGCTGTACCAGAAGTACATCGGCCACGACAACAACCGGGACTTCTACGCCTCGACGCAGCGCGAGACGGAGAACATGAACCGGGTGATGTACCGCGAGTGGTTTCCGCAGATCGTCTACAACCACCACCAGACGGGGCCCACGGGCACGGTGATGTTCGCGCCCCCCTTCCGCGACCCGTTCAACTACGTGTACGACCCGCTGGTGCTCACGGGCATCGACATGGTGGGCTCGGCCATGCACAACCGCTTCATCGCGGAGCGCAAGCCGGGGGTGACCACGCGGCGCGGGGCCAACTACTCCACCTGGTGGAACGGCGGCCTGCGCACCACGACGTACTTTCACAACATGATCGGGCTGCTGACGGAAACCATCGGCAATCCCACGCCGATGAACATCCCCTTCGTGCCCAACCGCCAGCTGCCCAGCAGCGACCTGGTGTCGCCCATCGCGCCGCAGAAGTGGCATTTCCGCAACTCGGTCGACTACTCCGTCACCGCCAACTACGCGGTGCTGGACTACGCCAGCCGCTACCGCCAGACGCTGCTGGCCAACTTCTGGCGCATGGGGCGCAACTCCGTGGAGCGCGGCCGGCGCGACACCTGGACCACGTACCCGCGGCGGGTGGACAGCGTGCGCGCGGTGATCCAGGCGGAGCGGCAGGGGCAGCGCAGCGAAGGGAACGCGGTGATGAGCGCCGGCGGGCTGTTCGGCGGCGCGCCCAACCCGGAGGAGAGCGCGCGGTACCTGTCGCTGCTGCGGCGGCCGGAGTGGCGCGACCCGCGGGCGTACGTCATTCCGTCGGACCAGGCGGACTTTCCCACGGCCACCAAGTTCGTGAACGCGCTGCTGGAGAACGGGATCACCATCCACCGTGCCACGTCCTCGTTTTCCGTGGGAGGGAAGACGTATCCCGCCGGGTCGTACGTGGTGAAGCTGGACCAGGCGTTCCGCCCGCACGTGCTGGACATGTTCGAGCCGCAGGACCACCCCAACGACTTTCTGTACGAGGGCGGACCCCCCATCCCCCCATACGACAACGCGGGGTGGACGCTGGCATACCAGATGGGCGTGCAGTTCGACCGCATCATGGAGGGCTTCGAGGCGCCGCTGCAGGCGATCGACGCGTGGAACCTGCCCGCGCCGCGGGGCCACGTCTTCGAGCCGCGCTGGAACCCCGCGGGCTACGTTCTTTCCCCGTCGCAGAACGACGCGTTCACGGCCGTCAACCGGCTGCTCAAGGACGGAGTCCCCGTCTACCGCCTGACCCGCGACGCCGGGCGCGGCCAGGGAGAGGCGGGCGACTTCTGGATCCCCGCGCGGGAGCTGCGCAACGGACCCATGCGGTGGATGGTGGACTCGCTGGGGCTGACGATCGACGCATCGCAGCGCATGCCGGCGGGATCGGTGCAGCTGCGCCAGGCGCGCATCGGCCTGGTGGACCGCTACGGCGGCATCATGCCCAGCGGGTGGACGCGGTGGATCTTCGAGCAGTTCGGCTTTCCCTACTCCGTGGTGTTTCCGCCGGAGCTGGACGCGGGGAACCTGAACGCCAAGTACGACGTGCTGGTCTTCGTGGACGGCACCATTCCCGAGCGCGACCCGCGGGGGGGATCGATGGCGTTCATGCCCAGCCCCGACGCCGTGCCGGAGGAGTTCCGCGGCCAGCTGGGGATCGTCACGATCGAGCGGACGGTGCCCAGGCTGCGCGAGTTCCTCGAGAACGGCGGCACCGTGCTCACCATCGGCGGGTCGACGGTGCTGGCGCGCCACCTGGGGCTGCCCATCGAGGACCACCTGGTGGAGGCGGGCCCGGACGGCCAACCGCGCCACCTGCCGCGCGAAAAGTACTACGTCCCCGGCTCGCTGCTGCAGGTGGCCGTGGACAACGACGCGTCCGTCGCCTGGGGCATGCCGGAGCAGGCGACGGTGATGTTCGACGACTCGCCCGTCTTCCGGCTGGGGCCCGCCGCCGAGGCCGCGGGCATTCGCCGCATCGCCTGGTTCGACACGCCGACGCCGCTGCGCAGCGGCTGGGCGTGGGGGCAGCAGTACCTGGACGGCGGCGCGACCATCGTCTCCGCGCCGGTGGGGCGCGGCACGCTGTACCTGTTCGGCCCGGAGATCGCCTTCCGCGCCCAGCCGCACGGCACCTTCCGGTTCCTCTTCAACGGCCTGTACGACGCCGTGATGGAGGACGCGCAGCGCCGGTAAGCGGCTTCGGGACGGAGTGAAACGGAGCGGGGCACGTGCACTCAGCGCGTGCCCCGCTCCGTTTCTCGCGCGGCGACGAAACCCCCTTTTGCGCGCGGCTGGCCCATCCGTGTCGTTCGGAGCCCCCAAAGCGGTAGTTGGATACGAATCGTGCACCGTAAGGGATGCCGCGGGACTCGGTAAAATCCGCGTAATCACAGGCTGGAATTGTAGATGGAGCTGCCCAGCCGTCTGGCGGAAACGGGGCCCGCGAGCTGTCGTGTTCCAATTGTGAGGTTTCGGTGTTGAGCACGTATCGTGGGTGCGACCTTTAACCTGGAGGCGCACATGGCGTTGATCATGGTGGATGTGGAGGAGGCGGCACGACGGCTGGACGAGCTGGTCGACGAGGTCGTGGAGGGCGAAGAAGTCATCGTGAGTCGCGACGGTCACCCCACCGTGCTGATGGTGCCGTTCGAGGGACGGCGGCGGCCCGGTGCTCCGGCGGGCCGTTCGGCCGGCCACGCGGGCACCGCCGAGCACGGAGACGAGTCGGGGCCCGTGGCCTCGTCCGGAGCCGTTCGCGAGGTCATCGTCGAGCGAATGGTCGGACTCGTGGTGCATCTGCGGTGACGGCCGCCACTCACTCGCGGAACTCGCACAGCAGCCTCATGCTCATGTGAGAGACGACGAGGGTGGTTGTGAACTGCCGTATCGTTGGACGGAGCGGGGCCGTGCAAACCACGCGTGCCCCGTTCCCCCGCTTCGTACGTCTGCAGGAGGAAATTTGCCCGCGCGGTGGCGGGTCATCGTTACACGTCGTCCAGGTTGTTCATTAGATTGCTTGCGGCACCTGCAACAAGGAGGGCGGATGGTAATGAAAGAACTCGATGTGGCGCAGAGCGGGCTGGAGGACGCGCTCGCCGCGGTAGAACAGGGCTACGAGGTAGTGCTGATGCGGGAGGGTATGCCCGTGGCGCGCGTATCCCGCGCAGAAGGGCGCGTCCGGGGGCCGCTCGGTCCCCGCAAGGCCGGGAGTGCCGCCGGCCTGTTCACTGTGCCCGACGATTTCGACGATCCGATCGATTTCCGGGATTACATGTAACCCCTGCGCGTGCCATGCGATCTCTTCTCGATACCCATGCCTTCCTGTGGTTTGTGACCGGGGATGAGCGGCTGAGCGGCACGGCCAAGGAGACGATAGAGGCGCGGAATGCCGAAGTTCTGCTCAGCATCGCGAGTATCTGGGAGATTGCGATCAAAGTAGCGTTGGGCCGCCTCCCGCTTCCGTCGCCCGTGCGGAGCTTCGTCCCCCGGCAGATGAAGGAGAACCGGATCGGACTGCTTCCCGTCGCGCTGGACCACGCCGTTGAGGCGGGAAGCCTGCCGCATCATCACCGCGATCCATTCGATCGGATGCTGGTCGTGCAGTCGTTCATGGAGGAAATCCCGATCATCAGCGCCGACCCTGAGCTGGATCGGTATGGCGTCCACCGCGTCTGGTAAAGTTGCCGATGTTGCTGCACGTGGAGTCCGTGTACGCGCCGGAGGGATACGTGCGCCGAGCGGGGTTCAATGATGGCGCGATGAAGGATGTCGACCTCTCGCGGCTGGAGAGCTGTTCGGGCCGCTGAAGAACATCGCGTACTTCCATCGCGTCGAAGTGAACCCGGAGACGGGAACCATCGGGCCGAACGGAGCGGACTTCGCCCCCGGTTTTCCCAACGAGATTGGTCGTCCGGTCCACCAGGTAGCATAAACGGCGACCGGCCGACCGTGACCGAAGCGGGGCACGTGCACTCAGCGCGTGCCCCGCCCGCGTTTTGGGCGCGTGATGCCCATCTGCCCACGCGTGTCCCATCCGTAGCGATCCCGCGCTGAACGGCGGCGCTTCCGGTGTGCTTTCGTCCCGCCGAGGTTCGCCGTTCCATTCCCAACTCCTTTCTGCGCAGGCAGGTGGCGTAGAGCCCCCGGTGTCGTGAACTGGGCCCGCGCGCTGGCGGATTCGAATTGCAAGGTTTTTCGGCTCCGCGCTTACAATGCGGCTACACCCCAGCCCGGAGCCACCGATGCCGCTGACCGTCGATGTTCGTGAAACCCAGGATCGCATGGAAGCCATGGTCGACGCCGTGCTGCAAGGAGAGGAAGTGCTGATCACGCACCTCGGAGAGCCGGTGGGCGTCCTTGGAATGCATTCGCCGGCGGGCGAGGAGCCGCCGCCGGGGCTCAGGGCCGTCATGCTGGAGGTGTTCGGCAAGGCCATGGAGCACATCCGCGACCGCCTGGACCCTCCCCTGTGGCGGATGAACTGATGTGCCCCCTTCAACCCTCTGGCTGCGGAAAGTCTGGCGCGGATGAAAGTACGGGAGGTAATCTCCATCATCCCGGCCGACGGCTGGTATCTTGCTCGCAGCGTGGCAGTCATCGGCAGTTCCGGCATCAGAAGAAGCCGGTACTGTAACGGTAGCGGGCAAGCTGAGTGCGGATATTCCGGTTGGGACTGTGCTCAGCATTCTGAAAACAAGCAGGGCTGAGGTAGCGATGGAATACGCAGCGGTCATCGAGAAGGGAGCCGCAAGCTACGGCGCATACGTTCCGGATCTGCCCGGCTGCGTCGCTGTGGCCGACACGGAGGCGGAGGTCACGCGATTGATCCGCGAAGCCATCGTCTTCCATCTCGAAGGTATGCGGCTCAACGGTGAAGCGATTCCGGAACCTGCCTCCCGCGTAGCGTACGTGAACGTCGCGTTTACGCCGGCGGCGGTATAGACGAACCGCCTCGGCCTGGCCTCCATCCAACGCCGGTGCCTGGCCGCCAGCGCTGTCGAAACCGTATGCACTGAACGCGCCGACCCCGCAGTTGCTGGCATAAAACGCTGTCGCGCCAAATCTTTCTCGATCCGCTGCAGCGCGCGGCCCTGCCCGCGCGTTCTCGTTTCCGTCATCCCTCCCGACTCACCATGCCGCACCGATTCCGAGCGCTGTTCAACCATACGCAGGACGCCGTCTGGATGGCCGACGCGGAAGGGCGCATCGAGGAGGCGAACCCGGCGGCCGTAGCGCGCTTCGGGAACGCCGCGGACGGGGGCGAGCCGCGGCACCTGGGCGAGCTGTTCCACGACCCGGCGGAGTGGGAGGCGGTGCGCACGGAGGCGCGGGAGGGGCAGGTGTGCCGGCGGACGATTCGCCTGCGCGTGCCGGGCGGTGAGCCGGTGCCCGCGGAGATCACGTGCGTGGCCATGCACGACTCTCGTGGCGGTCCGCTCATCCAGGCCATCCTGCACGCGGAGGCGTTGAACCCGGCGGCGGAGGCGCTGGACGCGCTGTACGACGCGGACACGGGGATGCCGAACCGCGCGGCGTTCCTGGGCCACGTCGCACGCGCGCTGGCGGCGCGCGCGGCGCGGCCTTTCGCCGTCATCCACCTGGACCTGAACCGCTTTCAGCGCGTCAACGAGACGCTGGGCCACCAGCGCGGCGACGAGCTGCTCGCGCTTGCCGCGCAGCGTCTGGACGCCTGTGTCCGTCCGGGTGACGTCGTCGCGCGCGCGGAGGGCGACGACTTCCTGGTGCTGCTGAACGGCGTGGGCGGCGAGGCGGAAGTGCGGCGCATCGCGGAGCGGATGGCGCGCGCGCTGGGCGGCGGCTACCGGCTGGACGGGCAGGAGGTGTTCTGTGGCGCCGACGTGGGCGTGGTGCTGGGCGCCGCTGGCCACGCGGACGCCGGCCAGGTGCTGCGCGACGCGGAGGTGGCCAATGGACGCGCCCGGCAGACGGGCGTGGTGGAGGTGTTCTCCGCGGAGATGCACGCGCGCTCCGTGGCCGCCATGCGGCTGCACGGCGAGCTGCACCACGCGCTGTCACGCGGCCAGCTGCGCGTCTTCTACCAGCCCATCGTGGGGCTGACGGACGGCCGGGTGCGCGGCTTCGAGGCGCTGGTGCGGTGGATCCACCCGGAGCGCGGTCTCGTATCCCCCGCGGAGTTCATTCCGGTGGCGGAAGAGACGGGGCTCATCGTCCCCATCGGCGAGTGGGTGCTGGAGCAGGCGGCGCATCAGGTCACGAACTGGCACGCGCGCTTTCCCGCGGACCCGCCGCTGGCGATGGGGATTAACCTCTCCATGCGCCAGTTCTCGCGGCCCGGCCTGGTAGAGCACGTGCAGGCCGTGCTGGAGCGCAGCGGGGTAGACGCCGCCGCGCTAAAGCTGGAGGTGACGGAGAGCATCGTCATGGGCGACGCGGACGACGCCATCCAGTCGCTGCACGCGCTCAAGGCGCTGGGCGTGCAGCTGCAGGTGGACGACTTCGGCACGGGGTACAGCGCGCTCTCGTACCTGCACCGCATTCCGCTGGACGTGCTCAAGATCGACCGCTCGTTCATCGTGGCGATGGCGGGCGGACGCAAGCACGTGGCCATCGTCGGGGCCATCATCGCGCTGGCGGCGGCGCTGGGGCTGGAGACCACGGCCGAGGGCGTGGACGACCCCGCGCAGGCCGAGCTGCTGCGCCAGATGGGGTGCACCTACGGGCAGGGCTACCTCTGGGGCAAGCCGATGGAGGTTGCGGACGCGGAGCGGCTGTTGAGTGCGTGAGTGCGAAAGTGCGAAAGTGCGAAAGGTGCGAAAGGTGCGGAAGTGCGGAAGAAAGCCGGCTGATCCGCGAAGCCTCCATGTAGTTGAAGCCCCGTTCGGCGACGCGTGAGCGTCGTCGAGACGGGGCTTCTGGCATTTGGAGCCGCGGCTTCAGCCGCCCTCGAGTGGGACGCGCGTCAGACCAGGCGGACCACGTGGTTCTGCTTCTTTCCCTTCCTGAGCAGCAGCACCTGTCCGTCGATGGCTTCTTGCGCGCGGACGCGCTGCTCGGGAGCGGCGACGCGCTCGCCGTTGACGGAGATGCCGCCGCCCGCGATCAGCCGGCGCGCCTCGCCCTTGGACGCCGCCACACCGCTCTCCGCCAGCAGGTCCACGACGGCGACGCCCTCGCCGTCCAGGCGCGCGCGCGCGACCTCCGTAGACGGAACGTCGCTGAACACGTCCAGCAGCTCGGCGGCGGGCAGGTCCTGCGCGGGGCGGCTGCCGAAGAATACGGCCGTGGCCCGCTCGGCGCGCTCCACCCCCTCGTCGCCGTGCACCATGCGCGTGACCTCCTCCGCCAGCCGCCGCTGGCCCGTGCGCGCGGCCGGGTTCGTCTGGTGCTCCGCGACCACGGACGCGATCTCGTCCACCGGCACGAAGGTGAAGAACCGGAGGTAGCGGTCCACGTCCGCGTCCTCGGTGTTCAGCCAGAACTGGTAGAAGCGGAAGGGGGACGTGCGCTCCGCGTCCAGCCACACCGCCGTCCCCGCCTCGCTCTTGCCGAACTTCACGCCGCTGGCGGTCGTCACCAGCGGCATCACGATGCCGTTGACGTGCGTGCCGCGCGTGCGCCGGATGAGCTCCATCCCCGACGTGATGTTCCCCCACTGGTCGCTGCCGCCCAGCTGCAGCCGCGCGCCGTGGCGGTCGAAGAGCTCGCGGTAGTCGAACGCCTGCAGCAGCGAGTAGGCGAACTCGGTCACGGACAGGCCGCCCTCGTTCTCGATCCGCAGCTTTACCGACTCCTTGGCGAGCATGTAGTTGATGGTGAAGTGCTTGCCCACGTCGCGCAGGAACTCGATGAGCCTCAGCCCGGCCAGCCACTCGTGGTTGTCGATGAGCAGCGCACCGCCCTCGCCGGAAAAGTCGATGAAGCGCGCCAGCTGTCCGCGGATGCTCTCCACGTTGCGCTCCACGTCCTCGCGGGTGAGCAGCTGCCGCTCCACCGTCTTGCCGCTGGGATCGCCGATCATCCCCGTGCCTCCGCCCACCAGCGCGATGGGGCGGTGCCCCGCGCGCTGCAGCCGCGCCAGCGTCAGCACGGGGAGCAGGTGGCCCACGTGCAGGGTGGGGCCCGTGGGATCGAAGCCGATGTAGGCCGTCACCGAACCCGCGGCCAGTGCCTCGCGCGCGCCCTCGCTGGCGCCGTGGATGAGGCCGCGGGCCTCCAGCTCATCGAAAAAGTTGTTCGTCATCGCAGTCGCTTCCGCACGGTCGTCATCATCCGGAGCCGGTAAAGATGGGGGATGATGGCCGAAATGGCAGCCCCCGGTCCCGGCGCGGGCCCTCCCCCCTCTCTCCCACGCACTGCGTGGGAG
>DATABT010000211.1:0-2174 GCA_036259455.1 Longimicrobium sp.
AGCCGAAGGAGTTGCCGGTCAGACCTGCGCGTACATGTCTACGGGCGGGCAGCTGCACACCAGGTTACGGTCGCCGGCGGCGTTGTTCACGCGCGCCACGGCCGGCCAGAACTTGCGCTCGCGCACCCACCCGACCGGGAACGCCGCGCGCTCGCGGCCATAGCCGTGCGTCCACGCGTCCGCCATGACCGCGGCGGCCGTGTGCGGCGCGTTCTTGAGCAGGTTGTCCTGCCGGTCGGCGATCCCCGCCTCGATCTCGCGGATCTCGTCGCGGATCATCACCATCGCCTCGATGAAGCGGTCCAGCTCGCCCAGCGCCTCGCTCTCCGTGGGCTCGATCATCATCGTCCCCGCCACGGGAAAGCTGACGGTGGGCGCGTGGAAGCCGTAGTCCATCAGCCGCTTGGCGATGTCTTCCACCTCGATCCCCGCCGGGCCCCTGAGCTGGCGCATGTCGACGATGCACTCGTGCGCCACGGTGCCGTTGGCGCCGCGGTAGAGCACGGGGTAATGCTCGTCCAGCCTCTTCGCGATGTAGTTGGCGTTGAGGATGGCGACCCTCGTGGCATGCGTGAGCCCTTCCGCGCCCATCAGGTGGATGTAGACCCACGAGATGGGGAGAATGCTCGGGCTCCCCCACGGCGCCGCCGACACCGCGCCGTGCCGCTCGCCGCCCACCGGGACCACCGGGTGGCCGGGAAGGTATGGGGCCAGGTGCTTCGCGACGCAGATGGGCCCCATCCCGGGCCCGCCCCCGCCGTGCGGAATGCAGAAGGTCTTGTGCAGGTTCAGGTGGCACACGTCCGCGCCGAAGTCGCCGGGGCGGCACAGGCCCACCTGCGCGTTCATGTTGGCGCCGTCCATGTACACCTGCCCGCCGTGCGAGTGAATGATCTCGCAGATCTGGCGAATCTCCGACTCGAACACGCCGTGCGTGGACGGATAGGTGATCATCAGCGCCGCCAGGTCGTTGGCGTGCTGGTCCGCCTTTTTGCGCAGGTCGTCCAGGTCCACGTTCCCTTCGTTCGTGGACGCGACGACCACCACCTTCATCCCCGCCATCACGGCGGAGGCGGGGTTGGTGCCGTGCGCGGACTGCGGGATCAGGCACACGTTGCGGTGCCCCTCCCCGCGCCCCTCGTGGTACTCGCGGATGACGAGCAGCCCCGCGAACTCGCCCTGGCTCCCCGCGTTGGGCTGCAGCGATACGGCGTCGAAGCCGGTGATCTCCGCCAGGTCCGCCTCCAGCGAGCGGAACAGCTCCTGGTAGCCGGCCGTCTGCTCCGGCGGCGCGAACGGGTGAATGCGGCTCACCTCCGGCCACGTCACCGGAATCATCTCCACGGTGGCGTTCAGCTTCATGGTGCAGCTGCCCAGCGGAATCATGCTGTGCGTGAGCGACAGGTCCCGGCTCTCCAGCGTCCGGATGTACCGCAGCATCTCCGTCTCGCTGTGGTACCGGTTGAACACGGGGTGCGTGAGGATGTCGCTCCTGCGCCGGAAGCCGTCCTCCAGCCCCGACGCCGGCCCGTCCAGCAGCTCGTCCACGTGGAAGCCGAGCGCCGAGCCGCGGTTGAGTGCGACGAGGATCTCCTCCACGTCCTCCACGCTGGTGGTCTCGTCCAGCGCGACGCAGATGGACGCCTCGTCGTACGCGCGCAGGTTGATGCCGCGGTCGCGCGCCGCGGCCAGGATGCCGCCCACGCGCGTCCCCACGTCGATGCGCACGGTGTCGAAGAAGGCACCGTGGACGACGCGGTAGTTCAGCCGCTCCGCGCCGGCCGCCAGCAGCTCCGCCAGCGCGTGCACGCGCTCCGCGATCTTCCGCAGCCCGTCCGGCCCGTGGTAGACGGCGTACATCCCCGCCATCACCGCCAGCAGCACCTGCGCCGTGCAGATGTTGCTGGTGGCCTTTTCGCGTCGGATGTGCTGCTCGCGCGTCTGCAGGGCCATGCGCAGAGCCGGGTTGCCGTCGGCGTCCACGCTCACGCCGATGATGCGGCCCGGGATCTGGCGCTTGTACTCTTCGCGGCAGGCGAAGTACGCGGCGTGCGGCCCGCCGAAGCCCATCGGCACGCCGAAGCGCTGCGTGGTGCCCACGGCCATGTCCGCGCCCCACTCGCCCGGCGGGGTCAGGAGGACGAGCGAGAGCAGATCCGCCGCGGCGACGACGA
>DATABT010000212.1:0-10856 GCA_036259455.1 Longimicrobium sp.
GCCGCCCGGAGCACTCCGGGCGGCTGGCGCTGGCGTACGCACGCGCGTCCGGGCTGCGGCTGGGCATCGCCGCCTCCTGGACCGGGCGCACGCCGGAGCGGGAGGTGGACGGCGCGATCGAGTATCGCGACGCATACACGCGGCTAAACGGCCGCGTATCCCACACGCTGCCCCGCGGGCTGGCGGTCGCGGTGGGCGTGGACAACCTGACGGGCGCGGGCCCGGAGGGATGGCCGGGGTTCACCGGCCGCAACCTGTACGCAACGCTTTCCTGGTCCGCCGAGGCACGCTGACCGGGCGAGTTCGACCCACAACACGGATCGGAGAGACGGAATGAAGGGGATTCGTACCGCCGCGGCGGCGCTGCTGCTGGCCGCCGTGCCGTCGCTGGCCGCCGCGCAGCAGGGGGGCGTGGGCACGCTGATCCTGGCCCACGGCGGCGACCGCGGGTGGAACGACCAGGTGCGCGCCGTCGCGGGGCAGGTGCAGACGGGCGGCCCGGTGCAGGTGAGCTTTCTGATGGGCCCCGAGGCGCCGCAACACCGCTTTCAGGATGCCGCCCGCCGCCTGGTTGACGCGGGTGCGCGGGAGATCGTGGTGGTGCCGCTGCTGGTCTCCAGCCACAGCGGCCACTACGAGCAGATCCGCTGGCTGGCGGGGGAAACGGATGCGCTCAGCGAGCAGATGCAGCATCACCTGCACATGGCGGGGATCGACCGCGCGCGGGTGGACGTGCCCATGCGCGTGGCCCGCGCCATCGACGACTCGCCCGACGTGGCGCGCGTACTGGCCGAGCGCGCCCTGGCGATGCAGCCGCAGGCGGCCGGCCGCGCACTCTACCTGATGGGCCACGGCCCCAACGACGACGCGGCGTACGTGGAGTGGATGCGCAACCTGCGCCCCGTCGCCGACTCCGTGCGCGCGGCCACGGGCTTCGCGCAGGTAGGCGTGGGCCTGGTGCGCGACGACGCGCCCGCGGAGGTGCGCGCCGCCGCCGTGGCAAAGGTCCGTTCGGAGATCCAGGCGCAGCACGCGGCCACGGGCCAGCCCGTGATCGTGGTCCCCGTGCTCATCTCGCGTGGCAGCGTGAGCGAGGTCAAGTTCCGCCGCGACCTGGAGGGGCTTCCCGTGGTGTACAGCGGCGAGCCGTTGCTTCCGCATCCCGGCCTGGCGCGGTGGATCGAGGCGCGGGTGCGGGAGGTGCCGCGCGGTTGAGAATCATTCGCAAGTCGTTGTAAAACGGAGACTTGCGGTGGATTCGGGTGGCCCGTACCTTGCGAAGAGGTGCAGGGCAATCGGAACCCGAACCCGGAGGACGGACGATGCAGAATCCCCAGGAAAAGGCGATGCCGCAGGCTTCGGTGGTGGGCGCGTGCACCGTGACGGACTGCAAGTTCAACGAGAACCACGAGTGCCACGCCGGCAGCATCGAGGTTCGCGTGAGCGCCAGCGGCGCCGAGTGCGGCACGTACACCCCGGAGCGCAACGTCCGTCCGCGCCCCTGAACGGCGCGGCGGCAAAGCTCTCCATCGAGGCGGGCGGGCGTTCAGGCGGCGCCCGCTTCGCTTTTGGGGAGTGGATGGAAACTCGTCTGCCCCGGAATGATGTGGAAGCGCCGCACCACGCGCCGGGTCGTGCGTTGCGCGCACCCTCTACCACGACAATCGTCCCGCGCCGCGTCTGTCATTTCGAGGGAGGCGCACGCGTGATCGCTGCCGGTGCAGGAACCCGGCGCGCCGACCGAGAAATCTGCTCACCCGTGCTGGGCCCCCGCTTTCTGGCGCCACGCACGCCGAGGTTTCTTCCATTCAGGGAACTCCCGCACCCGTCGCGCGCGAACAGCAGCGCCAGCTCCGCCCCGATGCCGCGCGACGCGCCCGTGATGAGCGCCGCGCCCGACGTTCGCCTACGCCGCTGCCGCCATCTATCCCTCCACCGGTTGTCCGGTTGATGGTTGTGTGCCGATGCCTACCACTCCACCCGCTCCGCCGCCGCCGACCGCATTCCCTTGAGCAGCGTGACGAGGAGAAAGCGCAGGTCTTCCGCGAAGTCCACGCGCGCCGGCGCCATCTCCGGCGTCTCCATCACCCGGCGGATGACGTCGCTGGGATCCGCCAGTTGCCAGGTGCCGATCACCAGCGCGTGCAGGTGCACCAGAAAGCGCGCGCCCTCGCCCGCGCGCAGGAAGCGGAGGCGCGCCTCCAGCCGGTGGCCGGTGACGTCCGCGCGGCGCATCACCTGGCGCTTGAAGCGCAGCGCGGCGTCGTACTCCACGTTGTGCTCCACGATGGTGGGGAGGATGCTCAGCAGCCGCGCCAATGTCTCGCGCCCGCGGATGGAGCCTACCAGCGCGTCCGCCGCGGCCTCCGGCGTCATCTCGCCCTCCGACGCGTCCAGCCGCGCGTCCACGTCGTCGAACCACCCGTCGAATCCGTCTTCCAGCAGCGCCAGGAACAGCTCCTCCTTGGTGCGGAAGTACAGGTACAGCGTGCCCTTGGCGAGCCCCGCCTCCGCCGCCAGCGCGCCCATGGTGAACGCCGCGAACGACGGCTCGCGCTCGTACATCATCCGCGCCGTGGCCATGATGGCCGCGCGCCGCTCCTGCTTCTCCTCGTCGCTCCGTGCCCTGCGCATCCTCACCTCCCATCTGAATGACTGCCGGTCAGTACCTTGAGTGAATGTTGGTCATTTGTCAAGGCTCTGGGTTGATGCCGCTCCTCCTGTCAGCCTGGTCTGCAGAAAGGAGCCGCGGAGGATGTCGGATGAACGGGGAGAAACCTGGTACTCGCGGCACGAGGTGCCGCGTGGGCGGGCGGATGGGGACCCGGCTCCGATCGATGTCGGATGAAGAGGTAGAGAAGGCCGCCGCCTCCGATCCCGATTGCCCGCCGCTGTCGGAACACGAGCTCGCGCGTGGCGTTCCAGCCTGGCGACGGGCAGGCGAGGGTGGTTCGTAGACCGCCGTCTCATCGGCGCGCAGGTAAAGCCCCGCGCGGTTCGCGGGGCTTTCCGCCGTCGTTGCGGCGACTTTGGTCGCGGGGCCTACGGAACCGAAACGAGGGTGCCCCCCGGCCGGGGCACCCTCGGCTCTCGCAGGTTAGGCGGCCAGGCGTGCACCGCTGGCCAGCTCCTGCAGGCGCGCCACGCGCTCCTCGGTGGGCGGGTGGGTGCTGAACAGCTTGCCGATGCCGCCCCCGTGCGCCGCCAGCGGGTTCACCTGGGCCAGCGGCGCCGCGGCGGGGGACACGTGCATGGGCACGGCGCGGGCGCCGGCCTCCAGGCGCCGCAGCGCGTTGGCCAGGCCCATCGGCCGGCCGCTGATCTGCGCGCCCACGGCGTCGGCCTTGAACTCGCGCTGGCGGCTGATGGCCATCTGGATGATCATGGCCGCGATGGGCGCCAGGATGGCCATCAGGATGGCCGCGAACGGGTTGCTGTCCTCGTCGCTGCCGCCAAAGAACAGGCCGAAGTGTGCCAGGTTGCTGATGGCGCCGGCCAGCGTGGCCGTGACCGTCTGCAGCAGCATGTCGCGGTTCTTGATGTGCGCCAGCTCGTGCGCGATCACGCCTTCCAGCTCGTCGCGGGGCACCAGGTCCAGCAGCCCCTGCGTTACGCAGACCACCGCGTTCTCCGGGTTGCGCCCCGTGGCGAACGCGTTCGGTTGCGCGTGCGGCGCGATGGCCACCGTCGGCATGGGCAGCTCCGCGCGCTGGCGCAGGCGGTCCACCATGTCGTACAGCTCCGGCGCCTGCTCGCGGGTGAGCGGCTGCGCCCGGTACATCCGCAGCACCATCTTCGCCGAGCCCCAGTACATCACCACGTTCATCAGCGCGGCGAAGACCAGGGCCAGCATCATTCCGCTCTGCCCGCCGATGATGCCGCCGACCGCGCCGAACAGCGCGGTCATGCCGGCCATCAGCGCGAACACCTTGAAGTTGCTCATCGCGTCCTCCTCCTCTCGTCTCTCCTTCAGCGTTCGCCATCCCGCGGCCCGCGCGCGCGGACCCGCGCCTCCGCCGGCACACCGCACATGAAGCGCCGCAGCGCGGCCAGCAGGTGCTGCGGGGGGAGCGGCGCGTACCGGCCGCCGGCGGCGCGCTCGTACAGCACGGTGCCGTCCGCGGGCTCGCGCAGGGCCAGCAGGTGGCCGTGGCGCAGCGCGGTCCGGGTGAGCCGCGCGACGCCGGCCGCGACCGCCGCCAGCACCGCAAGAATTGCCAGGTACGTCATCCGCCGTCCTCCGTCAGGGTTCCGGCGCGGAGCAGGGGCACGCAAAAAGGCGAGACCCTGCAGCGCGCGCACGCGTCCGCAGTGGTCTCGCCCCGGAATCTCCTCCGGCCGCCGGGGGCGAAACGCCCCGTCATGACGGCTGGCCGGTCCGGCAGTCGGCCCAGGGCATCAGGTGCCCCGTCCGCGCCGGCGGGCTACTCCCCACACGCCTTGCAATCTGTGGCAAACCACGTTCCCGATCAAGAGGGTTGGATGAACGCTGGATTAACGCGTAAGTGTGTGCAGAACGGAAGGATACATCAACGGATCCTTCTCACGCGGAGAAAACAGGGCAACGGAGGAGGTTGGGCCTGATCTTCCTCCGTTGCCCTGTTCCTCCGCGTGAGTGCAGACGGGGATCTACGGCGAACGGAGCAGATCGAGGATGATGGGGGTGATGCCCAGCTGGTCGGGCCGCGGGCCGGCTGCGCGCTGGACGCGGGTGCGGATGGCGGCGCCGGAAGACCCGGGTTGCGCCACGAGGAGCGGGATCTCGCTGTCCTGGCGCGTGGGACTGCCGTGCCACGAGTGGTAGCGGCTGGAGAAGTAGAAGCGCTGGTCGATCGGCAGCTCCATCCCCGTCCGCGCCAGCAGCAGCACGTCGCCCGCGCGGTGGCCGTACGGGCCCGCGGCCAATCCCTCCAGGCGGCGCTCCAGCTCCAGCAGCTCGGGACGCGGATTCCGCGCAAGGTACTGCGGGATGGGCACCAGCCGTTCGCCATCCCACACCTGGAAGGGGAGCGCGTCCTGCCCCGGCGCCACCGGCGGCCGCGCGAAGACCAGGTCGAGGGCGCCGCGCAGCGCGGGCACGCCGGCGCCCGTGCGCGACGCCTCGAAGAACGCGCGGGCGACGGGGATCACGTCTTCCGTCAGCCGCGGCGCACGGTTCCAGTCGCAGCGCCGGCCCGGCCGCGCGCAGGTGGACCGATCCGCGAGGTAGACGTAGGCAAAGGCGCCCTGGTAGGCGACGGCGGCCTGATAGTCCTGCTGCTCCGGATCCAGCTCGATCTGGAAGGGACGGACGCGGAAGCCCGCCTGCCGCAGCACGGCCGGCGGCTCGTCGTCCCCTTCCGTCCCCAGCGCGTGGCGGTCGTCGGGGAGCACGGGGGTGTGGCCGTGGTCGGCGACGAACATCACCCACGTCCCCTCCAGCGCGCCCGCCTTGCGATACGCGTCCAGAGCCTCGCCCACCGCCTCGTCGATCACGTCGCGCAGGTAGCGCTGCTGGTCGCGCAGCGGGTCCTGCGCCACGTGGGTGTAGAGGTCCACGCCGGGAAAGTAGACCGTCAGCAGGTCCGCCACGCCGTGCCGCCCGATGCTTTCCACCAGGCTCTCCACGGCCTCGTCGTCCAGCTCCTCGTACACCTCCTGGCTCACCGTTTCCTCGTCCACCGCGCCCCGCGCCGCCGCGGTGATCATCCGCCCGTATGCCGACGGCATGGGCACCGTCAGCAGGTCGGCGCCGCGGTGGTACGCCTGCAGCGAGACGTAGGCGCGGACGTTCGCGCGCTCGTACACGGTCGGCGCGCGCAGCACGCGGCCCATCAGCTGGTCGCTGTACACCTCCAGCGCGTGCTCGTGCTGCGTGACGGTGACGGGCGCGGGGGCGTAGAAGCGCATCTCTTCGCGCGCGAACCATTCGTTGCCGGGAATGCCCGTGCGCGCGGCCGGCTGGCCCGTGAAGAGCGAGGCCCACGCCGCGTACGTCGTCGACGGCAGGATGCTGAGCACGCCCGGCGCCGCCCAGCCGTGCTCGTACAGCCGCGGCTCCGTCTCCCTTCCCAGCAGCGCCGCCACGCGCGGCATTCCGCCGGAGGCGATGGCCTGCCGCAGCTCGCGATCGCCCACCCCGTCGAGTGCGAAGACGATCACGCGCGGGGCGCCGCGGGCGGGGCGGATGGGGTCGCGGAGCACCTTCTCGCCGCCTTCCACCATCATCTCCGCCACTTCCTCAGGCGCGTTCCCCTTCCACTCCAGCCACACGGCCGCCGCGCTCGCCAGCAGCACGATGACGCCCGCGAACACCAGCAGGCGGCGGAGGAGCGAGCGGGTGAAGCGCGGGTGCAGGACCATGCGGCGGCGGAGCGGGAGATGCGGAAGCGGGCCCGCGGAATGGATCCCGCGAGCCCGCGCCGTGTGCTCAGATGATCAAGGGAAGCCGATCGGCGGTCAGGCCGCGGTTCCGGCCAGCTCCTCGTCCATGATGAGCGACGTGAGCATGGCGAGGTGCTGGGGCGTGCAGTACAGGCGAATCTCGCCCTTTTCGCCTGCGCGCACGCGGCTGCGCGTAAAACAAACCACCCGCCGCTCGGCGCAGAGGCGGTCGAGCGCGCGGGCGGCGCGGGGTGTGTCGGGAGTTCCTTCGATGCCGTTCCCCTTGCGCTTCCAGCCAAGGTGAATGGCGACTTCTTCGGCTGATACGGCGTCGTGGACGGTGGGGTTGAACGCGTCGTCGTCCAGCGTCTCGATGACGAGCTCTCTGTCGCGCAGGTAGCGGTAGGCTTCGTGGGCGTCCTTTACGCAGCGGTCGTCGCAGGGCACGGGGCTGGCGCGAACTTCCAGCACCTCGCAGCATTCGCTGCCCACGACGTACTTCTCGTCGCCCACTTTCCATCGCTGCATGGCCTGCTGCTCGGCGACCTTGCGGTTGCTCGCCTGCACGGCGTAGCGAAGGGTCTGGCGGAAGGTGATTTCCACCTCGAAAGGCTTCTGGTCCATCTCGTCTCTCCGGGGGTGACCATGATTCCGGCCCGATCGCGCTACCGGGGTGGCGCGATCGGGTCCGCTGCCGGGACGCCTATGCCAGTATCGTGCTCGCCTGTTTCTACCCGCGCGACGAATATATATGGGAGAAGCCGAATGCGGGGGTCTGCCGGTTTTTGTACGGGATATTTCCGCGCCCCGCGCGGAGATACACCCACGTCGTCCGTTTCCCTCCGGCGGACGCCGGAGGGGCTGAAGCCGCCGCAACGAATGCGGAAAGCCCCGCAAACCGCGCAGGGCTTCAGCTGCTCGCGGATGGCGGATTGGGAGATGGAGGCGTGGGGGCGATGGTCGGGCGTCCTTGAACCGCCATTGCGCCGGCCGCACGCCCCCTCCCGCTCGTTCCTCGCGACCTCTCCGGAGAACCCTGGGGAGGTAGATGGCTCGTGCGTCGTGGTGGGACTCTGCCGCGTGGCGAGGAGAACTTCGGCCGCGCTCCGGACCTGCCTTCCTCCCCCGCGCAGTTTGCGGGGGGGGCCGGGGAGGGGGCGGCTCGCCCGAGTACCACACCCGGCACCACGCGCGCCACTCCGCTCGGAGTCCATCCCCCCTCCCTCGCAGTCTGCGGGAGGGGGTGGACGAGCCTGAGCGAGGCCGGGGGAGGGCTACGCCATCCGCGCCGGCTTGCGCTTCGCGGCGCGGAGCTCGGCGCGGGCGTCGTCCAGCAGGCGGCGCATGCGGGCGCGGCCCACGTCGCCCACGTCCTCGCGGCCAAAGCGGGCGCGGACGTACAGGCTCACCAGCTCGCCCGCGGGCGCGGCGCCCGGCGCGCCGCCGCGGACCAGGCGCTCCGCGAAGTCCATCGGCCCACCGCTGCCGCCCGGGTTCGCCCGGGCGTAGGCGCGGCGCAGGGCCAGGTAGGTGCGCGTCTCCTCCGTGAGCGGCGCGCGGCGCCAGCGCCGGGCGGACCACAGCAGCGCGCCCAGCACGCCGATCGCGATCACCACCGCCACGCCGCGCCCCGCGCCGCTTCCGCCGCGCCCGTCGGAGCCGCGGCGGTCGTTGCGCGAGAACAGGTCGCCCACGCGGCTGAAGAGGCCCAGCTGCTTCTCCAGGTTGTAGTCGATCACCCACTTGTACCAGTGGTGCTCCAGCCCGTCGAACCACAGGGTGGCGTTCCACAGCCATCCACCCGCCGTCTCCGCGTTCACCACGTCCGCGCGGCCGGGGGGCGTGGGATCGAACGGCACCCATCCCACGTCTCCCATCCACACTTCCACCCAGCTGTGGGCGTCGTTTCCCGTCACCGCCAGGTAGTCGCCGAACCCGTTCCACTCTCCGCCCAGGAACCCCGTCACGTTGCGCGAGGGGACGCCGGCCGCGCGCAGCAGCATCACCATCGCCGTGCTGTAGTACTCGCAGTGGCCCGCGCGGCGGCGGAAAAGGAAGCCTTCTACCGTGGCGTCCCGCGCGGTGCGGGGCAGGTCCAGCGTGTACGAAAAGCCGCGGTGAAAGTGGCCTTCGATGGCGCGCACCCGGTCGATGCGCGTCGTCAGCCCCGCCGTGAGCGAGTCCGCCAGGCGCTGGATGCGCGGGTCCAGGTCCGCCGGGAGCTGGAGATACGGACGGCTGAGCGGGCCGTCCGGCCGGTCGCTGTTCCGCAGCGCCTCCTCCGGCGGATTGGGGCCGGCGGAGAGGGCGGTGTAGACGGGCGCGTCCGATCCCACGAAGCGCACGTCACCGGTGTAGTCCTGGAAGACGCGGATGGCGGAGCGGGGCTGGATGTTCAGCACGGGGTGGCTGCCGAAGAGCACGTTGGCCTCCGCCGGCCCGCCGAAGATGCGCACCCGGCGCATGGGGCCGCCCCACCGCCGGGCGTAGAGCGCCGGGCCCAGAGTGGGCGCGATTACGCGGCGCGAGCGCGTCCACTCCTCGCCGTCGAAGTGGTCGAACGAGCGGCCACGCCAGTACGTCGTCTCGGGATTCGGCGGCGGCCCGTCCGGAAACTCCACGCGGAACGCCACCTCCGGGTTGGCCACGATCCGGCCGCCGTGCTGCCCCAGCCGCACGTTGTCGCCAAAACCGGCCATGACCTCGCCGCCGCCGCGCCGCCCCTGCACGTTCCACTGGCGCGGCAGGCGGGGAAAGAGGACGAAGAGCGTGGCGCTCACCAGCAGCGTAACGCCGGAGAACGCGGCGATGGTCACGATCATCCGCCGTCCCAGCCGCACGCCGGGCACCCCGAAGCGCTCCGACTGGCGCCGCAGGTACCCCGTCATCAGCGCCAGGGTGGAGAGGATGATGAAGGCGATGAACGACAGCGCGAACCCCAGGCCCGGATAGTACGCCGTCGACGCCAGCAGCAGCGCGAAGGAGAGGAGGTAGAGGCGCGCGTCGTTCTTCGCGTCCACCGGGCGCAGGCTCTCCGCGGCGAGGAGGAAGAGGAGCATCGCCATCACCGCGGGCATGAAGTCCTCGCCCAGGGCGAAGGCCACGTACAGCATCCACGCGCACAGGGCGACGATGATGAACCGCGCCGCGCGCTCGATCCACACGCTCCACTCCGCCGGCGGCAGGCGCCAGCAGGCCACGCCCAGCGCCGCCGCCGTCAGCAGCAGCCCGGACGAGGCGCCGGCGCCCGCCATCAGCGCCATCAGCGCGGAGAGCGCCATGGCCGCGGAAAGGCGGCGGTGCAGCAGCGCCGTGCTCATCGCCCGCCTCCCGCGGCGGTAAAGACGTCGCCCCAGCCGGCGCCCGCGCCGTCCGCCGTCATCAGCACGCACTCGCCCGGGGGGGCGGGCGGCTCCAGCCGCGGCGCGTCCGGACGAAAGCGGGCGCGGGCCAGCGCGTCCAGCACGCGCTCCAGCTGCGCGCCGCCCGCGCCCGCCTGCACGCGCCCGTCCTGCGTCGCCAGTCCGAAGGCGTCGCCGCGGCGCATGGCGGCGGCCGCGACGGAGGCGGCGATCTCCACCGCCGCCTCGGCCATCTCGCCGTCCGCCGCGCGCAGGTCCAGGCAGAGCCAGAGCGCGCGCGACCGGTCCCGCTCGTACTCGCGCACCACGGGGCTGCCGACGCGCGCCGTCGTGCGCCAGTGCACGTCGCGCGGGTCGTCGCCGGCGCGATAGGGGCGCAGGCCGCGATACTCGCCGCGCGCGCCCGCCCACCCGGCGAACGCCTCGCCCGCGCGGCGCACGCGCTCGCCCGCGGGGCGCGGCTCGCGCACGGGCCGGTCCGTGCGCGGCCAGACGATCACCTCGCCCGGCACGTCGATGTCGCGCTCCTTCACGAACAGCCCGAAGGGAAAGGAGGTGGAAAGCGTCACCGTCTCCAGCGGGTAGACGCCGCGCGTCTCCCACACCCGCTCCGCTCGCGCGGTGCCGCTGTGCCCCGGCTCGATGACGGGGATCCAGCCGCGCGCGAACTTCTTCTCCTTCTTCTCCTCCGCCTCGCCCGCCTCCACCGAGTACGCGGGGAGGCGCCGGTTGCCGTTGCGGATCTCGTAGACAATGCGCGACGGGGCGCCGGCGGTGGCGCGCGCCGTCCTGCGCTTGACTTCCAGCCGCCGCAGCATCTGCTCGCTGAGCCAGCCGCTGAGGGTGATGAAGCCCAGCATGCCGCCCAGCATCAGAAAGAGCAGGTTGTTCCCCGTGCCGATGGCGGCCACGCCCAGCAGCACCGATCCTCCGCTGAAGAACCACCCGGCGCGCGAAAACCGCAGCCTGCGCGGCGGCCGCAGCCAGCGCCGGATGCGGCGGCGGATGGATGCAGTGCGTGAGTGCGGGAGTGCGTGAGTGCGTGAGTTCACGGACGACGGCGGCGGCAAAGTGCGAAAGTGCGAAAGTGCGAAAGTGCGAAAGTGCGAGAGTGCGAGAGTGCGAGAGTGC
>DATABT010000213.1:0-9259 GCA_036259455.1 Longimicrobium sp.
CTCACGCGTCGCGCAAACCTCTGCGCGCCGACCGAAGCACCTTCTCTCCGGTTCCTCCGACTCTCCCGGCACGCCGACTCTGCCGGTCTTGTCTGTACGGATATCGGACACTCCAACGCAAAAACGCAGCGAATATGCGCGGGATGACGGTTCCCACATCCACGCCCGCGCATCATCCGTCCGGGAATCGTACAGACCCACCCCTCCTCCGCATCGCGGCAAAACGAGCATAAGCCAAGCAGCTGCATCCACTTAACACCATCCGGCATAATCGGAACGATGCTCGCCAAAGGGCGCGGTGTCCACGAGCAGATGCTCTCGCGGATCATCGATGTAGGAATCGCCCGACCCGGAGCCCGACCATGCCCGCCACCCGCCCGCTCGCCCTGCTGATCACGTCCGCCGCGCTCGCCGCCTGCGGGGGCGCCGGTTCCGGCGCCGCGCCCACCGCCGCCAGCGGCGACGCGCGGCCGTCGTGCACCGCGGCCGCGTCCGTGAGCCTGCAGCCGGGGCAGACGCAGACGCTGACGGCGGACGAGGCCGCGTGCTTCCGCCTGGCCGCCGGCGAAAACGCCGAGTACGCGCTGGCCGGCTACGACGCGCGGGCGCTGGAGGCCTCGCGCGCCGGGCAGTCCGCGGGCTCGCTGGCCGAGCCGCGCTACACCATCGCCGACGCCACGCACGGCGGCGCCGCGCAGAGCCTGGTGGCCGCTCCTTCGGGCTCCACCGAGCCGCTGCGCCCGGCGGACGTGCGCTTCACCACCGCGGCCGCGACGGACGCCGCCGACCCGTTCTCGCGGGCGACGCCGTGGCGCGAGGGCGAGCGCTTTCAGGTCAAGCCGCTGGAGGGGAGCACGCCGGTGCAGGCGCGCGTGGTCCGCGTCGTGGGCGGGCGGTTCGCGCTGGCGGTGGTGGAGCGCGACGAGGCCGGCGCGTCGAAGGTGCTGGAGCAGGCCACGGAGGCGCTGCGGTTCCTGGCGCAGCGAGGCGTTCCGCTGCTGCAGTCCACCTTTTCCGACGCCATCCCCACCACCACGGACGGCAGCGGCCAGCTACTCGTCCTTGCGACCGCGTGGGACCCGGCCAAGGGCGCCGCGGCCACCTGGACGCGTGAGGACGCCGCGGGCGCGCACAGCTTCGTCTGGCTGAACCTGAACCTGCGTCCCGGCAAGGGCACGGGGTACGAGGTCTACGACCACACCAGCTACCGCGTAAAGGTGCTGGGCCACGAGCTCACGCACGCCTGGCAGGCCGCGTGGCTGCACCAGGCGCACGCAAGCGGGCACGCCGCCGCGCAGGCGCCCGCGTGGAGCATGGAGGGCGGCGCCGACTTCGTGGCGATGGACCTGGTGCGCCGCTACCTGAACGTGGGCCTGGGCGCCAACTGGAAGTGGTCCGACAACCTGGAGCCCTCGAAGGAGGGCGTGGTCTTCGCCCTGGAGCCCTTTGACGCGCGCGGCCGCCTGACCTGGGGCTACTACGACGCCAGCAGCCTGCTGCGCGACCTGCAGGCACGGCTGATCTCGGCGGGGATGTCGCCCGAGGCGGCGATGGCGGAGGTGTCGCGCGGCGCGGTGGAGGGGTGGCACGGGTCGGACGGCGAGGGCGGCGACTGCGCCGGCCTGGTGGAGCGGATGCGCGCCCGCCTGGGCTCCGCGTGGGACCCCGCCGGCGCCGTGCTCCTGTGGACCGCGTCGCAGGCGGCGGACGACCGCACGCCCAACGCGGCGCTCTCCAACCCCACCTATTACAACGTGGGCAGCGCGGACGAGCGCTACGGCTGGAAGCCCGCCGCCGAGGTGCGCGGCGGCAGCGGCCAGAGCGCGGCGGTCACGCAGGTCGCCGGCGGCAGCTTCTACGTCCGCGTGAAGGGCGCCCGCGCCGAGAGCACGCTCCGCGCCGTCAGCAGCACGCCAGACGCGCGGTGGATGATCGTCCGCGTCCGCTGACAGTTGCGAAAGTGCGAAAGGAAATCAGTTAAAGAGTCCGAATCCGAATCCAGATCCGACGAGCGTCCGAATCCGAATCCAGATCCGACGAGAGAACCGATGAGCCGCCACGCCTTTGCGCAGACGCGCACCGCCGCCGCCCGCATCCGCCCCGTGCTTCAGCTGTTCGCCGCGATGGCGACGTGCGCGGCCGCGGCGTGGGCCGGAACGCTGGTCTGAATCCGCATCCGCCAGGACCGAAACCCATCAGCCAGAGCAGCCGAAAATGATGCTGAGCGGACGCATCCTCATCGTGAGCGACCGGGACGACGTGGTCGCCGAGCTGGAACCCATCATCCGCGCCGGCCAGCACCTGGCCAGCGTGGTCCCCGACGGCCGCGAGGCCATGAAGCTGCTTGCCGACGGCATGGTGCCCGACGTGGTGATCAGCGACATGGGAAGCGACCGGTCGCTGGAGGGCATTGGCTACGTGCGCCGCTTTCGCGAGCTGAACCGCGCCGGGGCGCACCTGGTGGTCACCGAGCCCGGCGCCCCCGTGCACCGCCGCCCCGAGGCCGCGCAGGAGCGCTTTGCCGTGCTCCCCCGCCCCTTCGTGGGCGAAGACGTGCGGCGTACGCTGGAGGCTGCGCTGCGGCGGATGGAGGCGGAGTTCCGCTCCCTGCGGGCGGACGTGTGGCGGTCGATGGACCGGCTGCGCCGCGAGGTGGAGGACGCGCGCGCCGAGATGGTGCAGGCGCTGGCGCTCACCATCGCGGCGCGCGACCGGTACATGCACGGCCACTGCGAGCGCGTGGCGGAGATGTGCCGGCGGATGGCAGTGGCGCTGCACCTGACCGACGAGCACACGGAGCTGCTGGTGCAGGCGGCGCAGCTGCACGAGATCGGCAAGATGTCGGTGCCGCTGGAGCTGCTGCAGAAGACGTCGCCGCTGGAGCCGGAGGAGCTGGAGCGCATCCGCTCGCACACCAGGGTGGGGGCTGAGATCGTGCGCGGCGTGCCCACGCTGCGGCGCCTGGCCCCGCTCATCGAGCACCAGATGACGGACCACTGCGACCTGGCCGGCGAGGTCGCGCCCATCTCGCCCGAGTTCCTGCTGGTCGGCATTCTGCGCGTGGTGGACGCGTGGGACGCCATGACGTCGGAGCGGTCCTACCGCCAGGCGCTCCCCCGCTCGTACTGGGAGCCCTTCATGCGCGCCGGCGCCGGCACCCGCTTTCACCCGCAGGCCGTCGCCACCCTGATGCGCATCGTGCCGAAGGAGTGATAATGAGGGAGGTGAGGGGGTGAACGGGATCTCGTCCCACCGCACGCCGGGTTGATGCGAACCCGCGAGAATCTCGCACCGGCTACCCCGGGCTAAAGCCCGGGGCTAGAAATGCCATAAGCCCCGCCCTGGGCGCGCTGCGCTTGCCCGGCGGGGCTTTACCTGCTCGCGTAGGCCCAAGCCCGCAATACGCCTCGCCCTTTGCGCGAGCACCACGATGTTGAAGCCCGGTTCCGCGAGCGTAGCCAGCGGAGACCGGGCTTCTGGCATTCATAGCCGCGGGCTTTCGCCCGTGGTGTGCGGCGCGGCGATCGCCGGTCGGCGACGAGTTTCACGCCTTCACCCCTTCACCCGCGCCCCACGCTCTCCAGGCCGTACTGCTGAATCTTGGTGTGCAGCGTGCTGCGCGAGATGCCCAGCTTGTCCGCGGCGGCGGTGCGGTTGCCGGCGAGGAGAAAGAGCGTGCGCTCGATGTGGCGCTTTTCCACCTCTTCCAGCGTCAGGATGGACGGCTCGTCGCGGGTGGCGCGGGGCGCGCCGGGAGCCTTGAGCGCGGGCGGCAGGTGCTCCGGCTCGATGCGCCTGGCGCCCGCCGCCAGCACCAGCGCCCGCTCCAGCACGTTGCGCAGCTCGCGCACGTTCCCCGGCCACGCGTACCCCGCCAGCACCTCCAGCGCCTTGGCCGCAAGCTCCGTGGGCGAGTTGCGGTGCCGCTGCCCCAGCTCGCGCAGAAAGCGGTGCGCCAGCTCCAGCACGTCTTCGCGCGAGCGCTCGCGCAGCGGCGGCACCACGAGGGGAAAGACGGAGAGGCGGTAGAACAGGTCCTCGCGGAATCGTCCCGCGCGTACCTCCGCGTCCAGGTCCCTGTTCGTCGCCGCGATCAGCCGCACGTCCACCTGCAGCTCGCGCGTGCCGCCCAGCCGCCGGAAGCTGCGCGTCTCCAGCACCTTGAGCAGCTTGGGCTGCAGCTCCGGCGCAAGGTCACCGATCTCGTCCAGGAACAGCGTTCCCCGGTCCGCCACCTCGAAAAGGCCGCGCTTCATCTCCTTGGCGTCGGTGAACGCGCCGCGTTCGTGGCCAAAGAGCTCGCTGTCCAGGAAGGTGGCCTGCAGCCCCGCGCAGTTGATCTCCACGAACGGGCCGCGGGCGCGCGGGCTGCGGCTGTGGATCATCTGCGCGATGAAGCTCTTGCCCGTGCCGCTCTCCCCCAGCAGCAGCGCCGTCGTGTCGCCGGAGCCGGCCAGCAGGTCCACCTGCCGCGCCAGGTCGCGCATCATGGGCGAGGCGCCCAGACCGGTGCTCTCCGTGCGCTCCGCCATGGAGCGTGCCAGCAGTTCGTTGGTGCGCCGCAGCTCCACCTTTTCCGCGGCACGCTCCACCACCGCTTCCAGGTGGGGAAAGTTTACGGGCTTGGTGAGAAAGGTCTCCGCGCCGGACTGCATGGCGTCCACCGCGATCTCCACCTCCGCGTGGCCCGTCAGCATCACCACGGCCGCGCCGCGCGAGACCAGGATGTCCAGGATGTCGCGGCCGGAGAGGCCGGGAAGGTCCAGGTCCAGCAGCACCACGTCGGGGCGCTGCGCCTCGTAGGTGCGGACGCCGTCCTCGCCGGTGCCGGCGGACGACACCTCCCAGCCCTTGCGCTGAAAGAACTTGCACAGGACGCCCAGCACCCCCGGGTCGTCGTCGATGATCAGAATGGATCGAGGCATTGTTTCCGGATGGATTGGCGAACAGAGCGCGCGCCTAAAGATTGCGAACGGGCGCCCGCGATGCCAGCCGTGCACATCAACGCGCATCCAGCCGCCGCTGTGACCGACCGTCACCATGCAGCGGACGCACAAGGACGGCGGCTGGAAACGGAGGGGATGATGCCGGCCGCTTCCTCCACCGATCCTCTGTTTGCCGGGACGGGATCATGATCCCGGGTCGGGGACGACGATCCCGCTCCTCATGGTTCGCGTGAATGGAGAAAGGCCGCCCGCCGAATCGCGGGACGGCCTTTTCTCCACTCTCCCCAGAGTGTCCTTCCGAACCTCTATCCTCAACCCCGCCCCACCCACCTGCTCCGCCCGCGGGATCCCCCGAGCCCGACGGGCGGCCCGCGCCACGGGGGAGTCCCCCACTCCCCGCGCGGCCCCCATGCGGCAGAGCTCCCCTCAGCTCCGCGCGCGATAGTTGATGATGGTCTCGCGCCCGTCCGCCAGGCGCACCTGCACCGACACCGCCTGCCCCGGGCGCACGGCGTCCGCCGCCTCGCGCAGCTCGTCCAGGGTGCGGACGGGGCGGCCGTTCACCCGGCGCACCACCATTCCCCGCCCCAGCGCGCCCGCCGCGGGCCCGCCGGCGTCCACCGCGCTGATCACCACGCCCTCGGCACGGTCCATCCCCAGCTCGCGGGCGATCTCCGGCGTCACCGGCTCGGCGCGGAAGCCCAGCTTGCCGGGCTCGGCGGCCTCCGCCACCTCCTCCACGCCGGGCCGCTCGCGGCGGTCGCCCGCGGCGGCGCGGCGGGACTCGGCCTGGAACTCCTCCAGGCGCACCTCCACCCGGCGGCGGTCGCCGTAGCGGATCACGTCCAGTGTCACCCGGTCGCCCGGGCGCTTGCGCATCACCATCTCCATCAGGTCGCCGCTGCCGCTGACGGCCTGCCCGTCCACGGCCACGATCACGTCGCCCAGGGCCAGCCCCGCGCCCGCCGCCGGACCGCGCGGCTCGGCGGCCACCACGGCGCCGTTGGGCGAAGGCAGCTTGAACACCTCGGCGTCGGCGCTCGTCGCGTCGCGGATCTCCACGCCGATCATGGGCCGATGGACGCGGCCGTCGCGCATAAGGTCCTCGGCCACCCGGCGGGCCAGGTTGATGGGCACCGCGAACCCGTAGCCGGAGTAGAAGCCGGTGGGCGAGGCGATGGCGCTGTTGACCCCCACCACGCGCCCCTGCAGGTCCACCAGCGGGCCACCGCTGTTGCCGGGGTTGATGGCCGCGTCCGTCTGAATGAAGTGCTCCAGCGGCGCGTCGGCCCCGGAACGCTGGAAGATGCCGATCGACCGCCCCTTGGCGCTCACGATCCCCGCCGTGGTCGTCTGCCCCAGGTCGAGCGGATAGCCGAGCGCGAGCACCCAGTCGCCCACCTCCAGCGCGTCGGCGTCGCCCAGGCGCACCGTGGGCAGGTTGCGGCCATCCACCTTCACCACGGCGATGTCGGTGTTGGGATCGCGGCCGATCACGCGCGCCTCGAACTCGCGCTTGTCGGAAAGGATCACGTTCACCCGGTCGGCCCCCTCCACCACGTGGTTGTTGGTGAGGATGTAGCCGTCGGGCGAGATGATGAAGCCGGAGCCGCTGCCGGCCCGAGGCGCGCCGCCGCCCTGGCCGCGGAACATGTCCTCCCACGGGGTGCCGCGAAGCTCGGGCGGCACCTGACGCGATACACTGCGCGCGGACTGCGTCACCTGGACGTGCACCACGCCGGGCATGGCGGCGCTGCTGGCCGCGCGAAAGGCTCCGGAAAGATTGTTTGCGCTCGCCACGGCGGCGGCCGGCGCGGCGGACTGCGCGCCCAGGTCGGGGAGCGGATCGCGGGCCACGTCGGCCAGCGTCATCCCCGCGGCGGTGCCCGCCACCAGCACGCCGGGGAGGGCGAGCTTGCGAAGCGTTCGGTTCATCGTCACTTATCCCTGTCTCAAGGTTGTACCCATGCCCTTGCCGCGAATCGATACACGATCCGCCCAAACGCCGTTCCGGCAAGGGATTAGCGGACGATTAGCCGCCGCTTAACCGCTCTTAATCCGGGGCACCGATGCGCATTCTGATCGTAGAAGACAATCCCAGGATCGCGGGATTCCTGCAGAAGGGGCTGCGGGAGGAGGGATACGTCGTGGAAGTCGCGGCCGACGGCGACACCGCGTTCGAGAAGGCGACCACGCAGGGGTTCGACGCCGCGGTGGTGGACGTGATGATCCCCGGCCGCACGGGCGTGGAGCTCGTCCGCGACCTGCGCGACCGCGAGATCCGCCTGCCGATCCTTCTCCTCACGGCACGCGACCGGACGGAGGACAAGGTCGCTGGACTCGACGCGGGCGCGGACGACTACCTGACCAAGCCCTTCGAGTTCTCGGAGCTGACTGCACGGCTCCGCGCGCTGCTGCGCAGGCTGGGAAGCCCGGGCGCGGCGGCCACGCTCAAGGCGGGGGACGTGGAGATGGACCCCGCCACGCGCGACGTCCGGCGCGGCGGACAGCCGGTGGAGCTTACGCCGCGCGAGTACGCGCTGCTGGAATACCTGCTGCGCAACGCGGGGCGCCCCCTGTCGCGCGCGGCCATCATGGAGCACGTGTGGGGCATTCGATTCGACCCGGGAACCAACATCGTGGACGTGTGCATCAACTCCCTGCGCACCAAGCTGGACGACCGCGAGCGCGGCCTCATCCAGACGGTGCGCGGCGTGGGGTACGCCGTGAAGCCGGCGGCGGAGGCGGCAACGGAAACGGGCGCGGAGCCGGGGGAATGAGCTTTCGCCGGCCCAGCCTGCGGCGCGAGATCGTCCTCGGCTACTCGGCGATCCTGCTGGTGGCGCTCTCGCTGTTCGCGGGCGCCACCTACGCAATCCTGCGCCGCTCATTGGCCAACGCCGGCACCCAGTCGCTGCGGCAGACGGCCGCGGCCGCGGAGCGCATCGTCATTCCCCCGGGAATGCCCGTCGTGGCCGTCTCGGAGGAGCTGCTGCCGCCCACGGCCGGCGCCGTGGAGGTGCTGCGCCGCCGCACCCGCCTGCCCACGGGCGACGAGCTGAACATCGTGGTGGCGCGCACGGGCGACGTGGAGCAGCACGCGCTGCGCTCGTTCGCGCTGATCGCGCTGATGCTCATCCCCATCACGGCGCTGCTGGCGGCGGTGGCGGGGCGGTCCATGGCGGACCGCATCCTCCAGCCGCTCAACCGCCTGGTGACGGCCTCGCGGGAGATCGGGATCGGCGGGCTGTCGCGCCGCGTGGACGAGCCGGAGCGCCCGGCGGAGCTGCGCGAGCTGGCGCTGGCCTACAACGGGATGCTGGAGCGCCTGGAGCGCGCGGTGGTGACGCTGCGCAGCTTTACCGCGGACGCCAGCCACGAGCTGCGCACGCCGCTGACGGCCATCCGCGGCACGGCGGAGGTGGCGCTGGCCCGCGACCGGTCGGCGGAGGAACTGCGGGGAACGCTGGAGGAGGTGCTGGACGAGACGGGGTCCATGCTGCACCTGGTGGAGGACCTGCTGGTCCTGGCGCGCGGCGACCAGGCGCAGGCGGAGCCGGAGGCATCGGTCGACCTCTCCGCCGTGCTGCGCGACGTGCAGGACGTGGGCGAGGCCCTGGCCGGCGAAAAGCCGGTGGAGGTGCGGCTGGAGGCGCCGGACGGGCTGCTGGTGGAGGGTGACGCCCCCGCGCTGCGGCGGCTCTTTCTGAACCTGGTCTCCAATGCCGTCAAGTTCACGGCGCAGGGGAGCGTGACCATCACCGCGCGCGCGGTGCCGGCAGAGGCGGCGGCGCTCGTCCCCGCGGGCGAGGGCGCGCGGCCGGCGGGGCCGATGGCCGCGGCGGAGGAAGCGCGGGGGTGGGTGGAGGTGCAGGTGGCGGACACGGGGATCGGCATCGCGCCCGAGGACCTGCCGCGCGTGTTCGACCGCTTCTACCGCGCGGACGCGGCGCGCGCGGCGGGCGGCACGGGGCTGGGGCTGGCCATCGCGCGGATGGTGGCGGAGCGCCACCACGGGTCCATCACCGTGGAGAGCACGCCGGGCGCGGGGAGCGTGTTCACCGTGCGGCTGCCGGCGGGGCCCTCCCCCGGCGACGCCTGAGCGCGCGCCACCCCGCTCCCGCAACCCCGGCGGGAGGGGGATCGAGGCCGCGAGACCTGCGTCGCGTTTCCGACACGGTGACTCGGATCGTGGCGTTTCCGACGCCGCGATCCGGGTGGGTGAACCCGCCCACTCGGGGAGCGCGCCCTAGGAGGGGTGTTGCGAAACCCGGGATTGCCTCGCTAAAGGCATTTGATTTCCTGAGGGAGCG
>DATABT010000214.1:0-3168 GCA_036259455.1 Longimicrobium sp.
GACATCGGTCAGGACTCGGGACTTCCCCACCGCCGTGGCGCGGCGTACGTTTGGAGCCTGTCGCCCGCGCCATCCGTCTCCCCCGCCCCACCGCCCCTGCCGTGCATCCCCGCGCTCCCGAACTGAAGGCGCTCGCCGAGAAGTGGGCCGTCGTGCCCCCCGCCGAGCGCGTGACCTCGCAGCCATTCCTGATCGACTTCTGCAACGCGCTCGGCGTGGCCCGGCCCGATCCGGGGCGCGGGGACTACTCGTTCGAGTACCCGGTGCAGACGACCAACCGCAAGACGGGGGTCACCACCTCCAACTGGATCGACCTGTACCGGAAGGACCACTTCATCCTGGAGTCCAAGCACGTCGCGGGCGACCGGACGGCGGAGCGGGTGCTGGGGGCGGCGTACGGGCAGGCCAAGGGGTACGCGGCCGACATCCCGCACGCGCCGCCGCCCTTCCTGATGGTGCTGAACGTGGGGCGCACGCTGCTGGTGTGGGACCGCTGGGGCGGCAACTACGGCGGCGTCAACGCGGCGCGCCGCATCGACCTGACGCGGCTGTGGGAGCGACCGGAGGAGATCGAGCTCCTGCGCGCGGTGTGGGAGAACCCCGCGTCGCTCGATCCGTCGGTGCGCGGGCGGCAGGTGACGCGCGACGTGGCGGAGAAGCTGGCGCTGCTCTCGGCCTCGCTGGAGAAGCGCGGGCTGGACTCGGAGCGCGTGGCGAAGTTCCTGATCCGCTGCGTCTTCACCATGTTCGCGGAAGACGTGGGACTGCTGGCGGACAAGCCGTTCCAGAACGCGATTAGGGAGCTGGGGAGCGATCCGGCGCGGTTCACGGACGCGATGGAGCGGCTCTGGCGCGCGATGGACACCGGCGACGTCTTCGGATGGCGGAAGCTGCTGCGCTTCAACGGGCACTTCTTCCACGAGGCGGAGGCGCTGCCGCTGGACCGCGCGGACCTCGTCGTGCTCGCGGAGGCGGCGGAGGCCGACTGGGGCAAGGTGGAGCCCACCATCTTCGGCACGCTGCTGATGCGGGCGCTGGACGCGGCGGAGCGCCACCGCCTGGGCGCGGAGTACACGCCGCGCGAGTACGTGGAGCGCGTGGTGCGCCAGACGGTGGACGTGCCCATCCGCGAGCGCTGGGCGCCGGTGCAGGCGGAGGTGCTGCAGCTCACCGGGACCGGGCGCAGGAAGGACCGGAACACGGCGCTCGGCCGCCTGCGCGAGTTCCACGCGTGGATGCGATCCTTGCGCTTCCTGGACCCGGCGTGCGGGAGCGGCAACTTCCTCTACGTCACGCTCGACATGGTGAAGCGCGTGGAGCTGGAGGTGCTGCGCGCCATCGAGGAGATCACGGGCAATCCCGAGCTGGGGATCGAGGAGGTCGGACCTTGGCAGTTCCACGGGATCGAGAAGAAGGCCTGGGCGCGCGAGATCGCCGAGCTGACGCTGTGGATCGGCTTCCACCAGTTCTGGATGGAGCACCACAAGGGCGTCAACCCGCCCGAGCCCGTCCTGCAGGACACCGGCACGCTGGAGCTTCGCGACGCCGTGCTGGAGTGGGACGAGATCGTCGAGATCCCCGAAAAGTCGCGCCCCGATCCCACGCCGCGCATCGTGCACCCCGTCACCGGCAAGCTGGTGCCGGACCCGAATGCGCGACTGCCGTACTACGAATACCGCGGCGCGCGTCAGGCGCCGTGGCCGCAGGCGGATTTTATTGTGGGAAATCCGCCTTATATCGGACAAGGCCGTATGCGAGAGGCATTGGGATGGGGCTATGTGGATTCATTGCGAACAGTCTATGCAGCCGTACCATACACCGCTGACTTGGTCATGTACTGGTGGTATCGGGCTGCGGAAGAGATTGCGGTAGGACGCAGCATTCGTGCTGGTCTGATCACTACCAACACCATTGTCCAAACGCAGAATCGCGCTTTAGTTGAAGCGGCTGCAACGCGTGGTGCTCGCGTCGTCTGGGCGATCGCAGATCATCCATGGGTGGATGAAGCGAACGCAGCAGACATACGAGTTGCCATGACAGTCATCGCGTATGATCCAACATCAGGAACACTGGTACGGGTGGATGATGAAGGTAATGTGATCGGTGAGGTGACGGTGGATCGCCTCAACACTGATCTTTCTTCCCATGCGGATGTTGCGACAGTTGCCGCGGTACCGCTGGTTGCCAACGAGGGATTAGCGTCTCCCGGATTCAAGTTACACGGGAGTGGGTTCATTCTAACAGCGGCAGAAGCTCAAACCCTCGGGGAGGCTGACGGTAGAAATTGGGAGATTATCAAAGAATACTTAAACGGGCGTGACCTGGCTTCGCGTTCGCGTGGAGCTTATGTGATTGACTTCGGCCTAAGGACCGATCAAGAAGCACGTGAGTACCCGATTCTTTATGGTGTGGTCCGCGCACGCGTCAAGCCGGAGCGTGATGCGAATAGTCGTGCCGTATACAGGGAGTTCTGGTGGCGTTTTGGCGAACCCAGGCGTGAATTCCGTAATGCGTCCAGTGCATTGCCTAGGTATATCACAACTGTAGAGACTGCAAAACATCGTTTCTTTCTGTTCTTAGATGCGAGCATAGCGCCTGACAACAAGCTCATCTGCTTCGCGCTCACCGAAGCACTTTACCTCGGTATTCTGTCCTCGGCCATACACGTTACATGGTCGCTTGCTACCGGAGGGCGACTCGGCGTTGGTAACGATCCGGTGTATGTTAAGACCACATGCTTTGACGCCTTTCCCTTCCCCGATCCCTCACCCGAGTTGCGCGCGCGAATCGCAGACATAGCCGAGCAGTTGGACAAGCACCGCAAGAACGCACTCGCACGCGACGAGCGGGTGACGATAACTAAATCTTATAACGTCGTTGAGAAGCTACGGTCAGGTGAACCGCTCACGCCGCAAGAGCGTGAAATCCACCAGATTGCCGCCTGCGGAGTGCTGAAGGACCTGCACGATGAGCTCGACCTGCTCGTCGCCGAGGCGTACGGCTGGCCTTGGCCGATGGATCGGGAGGAGATACTGGAGCGGCTGGTGGCGCCCCACGACGAGCGGGTGGAAGAGGAGAAGCAGGGAATCGTGCGCTGGCTCCGGCCCGACTACCAGATTCCACGATTCGCAAAGACGGGTGCGCCCAGCTCTTCACCGACGCTCGAAC
>DATABT010000215.1:0-6771 GCA_036259455.1 Longimicrobium sp.
CGCACCCTCGTCCAGGGCGGCGGAGCGGTCCCGTTCGACCTGAGCTACTTCCACCCCTGGCTCCCCCGGAGCGCCGAGGGCCGGTACGTCCTCTACCGCGAGCCCCTCGCGGACGCGCGCGCCGAGCTCCCCTCGGGCGAGGTCCTGCGCCTCCTCTACGCCATCTGGCGCCGCGCCTACCGGATCGACTTCCCCCTGCAGAGCGACACCTTCTGCTACATGCTGGACCGCCTGCACACCGCCGGCACCGTCGGCATCCATCCGGACTTCATCGCCCCCGCCGAGCGCTGACCGGTTCAGGTGCAGGCGTGTTGCTGAACCGCCCACCAGTCCGGGACATCCGGTGCTGCGCACGCGCCGTGGGATGAAAGCCGCTCACGCGGCGACCTGCCCTACGGCACCGCGATGGTGGTTGCGGTGAAGGGGCCCAGCCCGCCGGCCAGTCCCGCCACGCGGTACTCGTTCGTGGTCCCCGCGGTCACGCGCGAGGTGGTGTACGCGGTGACGTTGGCGCCGGTGGTCAGCAGCAGCTGCCACGTGGACGAGCCGCTGGTGCGCCACTGCACCAGGTACTCCTGGCTGCCGGGCAGGTCCTGCCACTGCAGCCGCACCCTGCCGTCCGCCAGCAGCGTGGCCGCGAACCCTGACGGCGCGCCCATCGGCGTGGCACTCACGGTCTCCACCGTGGACGGGGTGCACCGGCCCGTCGCGGGGCATGCATCCACGCGATAGGAGTGGTTCACCGCGCCCGCCCCCGCGGGCACGTTGACGTCGGTCCATGAGCGGGTGTTCGCCGACACCTCCCGGACGAGCGTGGAGTTGCGGTAGATGCGGAACAGCGCGGGCGTGGTCTCTCCCGAGTACGTCCACGACAGGAACACGTAGTACCTTGCCGGCTCGAACGTCGCGTACAGGATGGGCGCCGACGCGAGCCCGATCTCCACGGTGCGGATGGCGCCTCGGACAGGGCCCAGAGCGCCGGCGGTCGCGGCGACGCGGAAGTAGTACGTGCCCGGCGCCAGCTCCGTGAGCGTGGCCGCGGCCGAATGCACCCCCTCGCCCACCGTCGCGGCGGGGGTGGGGGAGAACGAGGCCAGCGTGGGGCTGGTGCCCCACTCGAACCACACCGTGGCGGGGCCGCCCCCGGAGTTGACCCTGCCGTTCAGCGTGGCCGACGTGGACGAGGGCAGCGTGGCCGGATCCGTGGCCACCGTAAGGCGCGGCGGCGCCGTCACCGAATCCACCGCCCAGTTACCCCTGCGCCCGTAGACCAGCGCCGCGATCCGGTAGTGGTGCGTGGTACCGCCGGGAATGTGGTTCGTGAGCGAGGTGCGCGATTGGCCGGTGGTGACCAGCGTGGTCCAGCTGGCTGCGCTGTCCGCGCGGTACTGCACGATGTACGCATCCTCGTCGGCCATGTCGTCCCACTGCAGCAGCGCCTGGCCCACGGAAGGGATCGAAGCCCGGAAGTTCGCGGGCTCCGGCACGGCCATCGTGGCCACCTGCACGGGCTCCGACGCGGCACACTGCCCGTCGCCGACGCAGGCCAGCACGCGGTATTCCAACTGCAGGGGCTGCGTAACGGCGAAGGTAACGTCCAAGAACGCACGGTAGCCGCCCGCGCGCTCCGCCACCGTGACCCACCCCGCCTGCCCCGCGGTGCGGCGCTGGATGCGGTAGGTCTGCGCCTGTGTCCCCGGCTGCGTCCATTCCAGCTGCACGCGGTACGGCGGACGGAAGCTCGACAGGCCGCGGGTCCCCACGGCGGCCTGGTGGAACGACGCCTGAACGCCGGGCGCCTCGGCAACACCGGCCACGAAGGTGCGAATGGAATCGAGCCCCGTCCCTGTTTCGGCCGTTCCCACCGCGCGGTAGTAGTACCGCACCCCCGGCTGGACCGGGATGTCGAAGGTGGCCGGCGCCCAGTACTGCGCGGGGGTGATGGCCGGCGTCTGCACCGCGCCCGACAGCCCGGGATCGGTGCCGTATTCCACCCAGTAGGTGGCCTGCGGCCCGAAGTTCCTGAATCCGATGGTGATGCGGGTCACCGAGTCCGCCACCCGGTCCACGCCGGTGGCCACCACCGAAGGCGTCATCAGCAGCGTGGTGAACGGACCCGCCTGGAACGACGACGTCATCGCCGCGATGCGGTAGTGGTTGTACTCGCCAATGCGGGCGCTGTCCGTGCCGAAGCCGGTGCGGTTGGCTCCCGTGGTCACCAGCGTGCGCCAGGTGGAGGAGCTCCCCGGCCGCCACTGGATGAGGTAGCTGTCCTCCCCCGCCACGTCCTGCCACGAAAGCCACACCCGCGGGGGGTTGAAGCTCTGGATGTTCGCCTGCGCCGTGAAGCCGGGAACGGCGGGCAGCGACGCACCCGTGGCGAGTTTCACCTCCCCCGGCGCGGGCGACGGCGCGACGACGGCGCGGTCGCACGAACCGGCCGCGAGAAGGGCGAACAGCGCCAGCGCGGAGCGCGAGGCCGAGGGAACCGTCATGGTGAGCCTCCTCATGAAGTGCGGCGGGAACCGCGATGTAATCGCAAATTAGTTCAATGGGAGCGTGTTGTACACGATTCCGTTTTTTCCCGCTGAAATCGCCGCCTGCATCCGGCGCCCCCTTGCGTCGTCCGCTTCGTCCGATCAGCTGCAGGTAAGTAGAAGAGGACAAGAGGAATGGACATCTCCAGAACAGAGGTGCCTCACCGGTTGTCGCTGGCGACACATGGTGCGTCGGGAAGCAAACGTTACGGCGCGAGGCCAGCTGCGCGCACGCCGTCCCCGCGAAACGGGGGCGGCCGCCGACGACCGGGCCGGCGGTGCGCGCAGTGGGTCGTCGCCGCTGCCTGGCGGTGGCGTAGCTGGTGGCGTAGGCGGCGGTGATCGCCGATACGCGCTTACGCCAGCGGCGCCAGCCCCGCGCCGATCTCGCGGCGGCGCGGCTCCAGCCACGCGGGGAGCTGCAGCGACGAGCCCAGCTCCGAGGCGTCCTCATCCACCGCGAAGCCGGGGCCGTCGGTGGCGATTTCCACCAGCTGGCCGTCCGGCGCGCTGAAGTACAGACTCTTGAAGTACGTCCGGTCCATCACCTGGCTCACCTGGACGTCCAGCGACAGCAGGTGCTCCCGCCACGCGCGCTGCTCCTCCTCGTCCCTGGCGCGAAAGGCGACGTGGTGCGTCTGGCCGATGCCTCCGCGCGCCCGGTTCCAGTCCGGCTGGAACCCGAAGAGGGTCCACGAGCTGTGCGGCGCGATGGAATTGCCATCGTACGCGGCCCAGAAGTAGTGGAGCATGTTGGCGTCGTCGCGATTGGTGGTCTTCTTCACCATCCGCAGCCCCAGCGCCTGCTCGTAGAACTCACCCGAGCGCGTCAGGTCGTCCGTGATGCCGCTGACGTGGTGAATGCCGTGCAGCGCCATGTCGGGCGTGATCAGCGGCACCGGCTCCGGCCAGGTGAGTGCGGCGATGGCGGCCTCATCACGGTGGCCGCGCACGATGCGCTCCGGCGGCAGCAGCAACGCCCGCCCCAGCGCTTCCATCGGCTCGTCGATGGCGTAGCCGGGCCCCGCCGTGGCGATCTCCATGATCTGCCCGTCGGGATCGCGAAAGTACAGGCTGGTGAAGTAGCCGCGGTCGTACGGGCCGGAGGTGTGGACGCCGTGGTCCGCGAGCCGGCGCTTCCACTTGAGAAGCGCCTCGTCCGTCTCCACCCCCAGCGCCGTGTGGTGCACTCCGCCAATCCCCGGGCGGCCGCGCGGCGCGTGGGGCCACTCGAAGAAGGTCAGCAGCGTCCCCGGCCGCCCCTGCGCCTCGCCGAAGTACAGGTGGTACGCGCCGGGATCGTCGTAGTCCACCGTCTGCTTGACCATCCCCAGCCCCAGCACGTCGCGGTAGAACGCCAGCGTGCGCCGCGCGTCGGCCGCGACCATGGTCACGTGGTGAGAGCCCTGCGTAATCGGCTGCATGTCGGCATCCCCGGGCAGAAAAGTGCGAAAGTGCGAAGGTGCGAAAGTGCGTGAGTGCGTGAGTGCTCGCCCTCGCCGTGTTCTCCTCACCGCGTCCCGATGTCGTCCTGAGTCCTCCAGCGCTGCGCGCCCTGGACCATGAAAGTCGACCACGCCGCGAATTGTCATTTCAAAGGAGGCGCCCGCGTTTATCGCTGCCGGTGCAGGAACCCGTGGCGCCGACTGAGAAATCTACTCACCCGTGCTGGCGACCCGCTTTCCCGCTCCGCGCTCCTCCCCAGAGTTGCTTTCCCAACTACGGAGCCCGCGCGAAATCTTTCCGTCGCGCAACGGTCCGCACCCTGGGACAGCGCGTGACGAAGCGTCGGCGCGGCGCCTCGCTCAGGATGACTGGTCCTGCTGCATCAAACCACAACCATCATCCTGCGAAGCGCCCCTCCCCGCTCGTGCGGAGAGGGGCGCCCTGCCGTCATCCGCATCGCGGAAGGGTCAGGCCGCCTTCACCGCCTGCACCTCCAGCGAGATCCTGATGTCGTTGCCCACCAGCACGCCGCCCGTCTCCAGCGCCTGGTTCCAGGTGAGCCCGAAGTCGCGGCGGTCGATCTTTGTCGTCGCGCTGAAGCCGGCGCGCTGGCCGCCCCACGGGTCGCCGCCGCGGCCCTCGTCCGTCGTCTCCAGCACCACCTCGCGGGTTACGCCGCGGATGGTCAGGTCGCCGTGCACGTTGTAGCGGCCGCCGCCCAGCGCCTCGATGCGCGTGCTCCTGAAGGTGATGTTCGGGTACTTCTCCACCTCGAAGAAGTCCGCCGACCGCAGGTGCGCGTCGCGCTGCTCCTGGCGCGTGTCGATGCTGGTGACGTCGATCTCGGCCGTCACGCTGCTGGCCGCGGGGTTCGCCTCGTCCAGCAGGATGGTGCCCGACACGGCGCCGAAGTGGCCGCGCACGGTGCTGATCATCAGGTGCTTGAGCGAGAACTCGACCGTGGTGTGTGCCGGGTCGATGGTCCAGGTCGTGGTGGTGGTGCTCTCGGCGATGCTCATCGTCCGTATCTCCCGTTTCGGTTGAGGTGGCCCATCCTTCAGGTCGCGGTTCGGCGCGGGCCGGTCTTCGCCGCCGCGTTTCTACATCGCTAAACGAATTTCAAGTACTAAGATAAATCAGCACAAAAAAAGCCTGCTTTACCCCGGCGGCTCCACCTCCGCCGCGTGCCGGCCCAGCGTGCGCAGCAGCGCGATCGCCTGCTCCTTCTCCTCTTCCGCCAGACCGGCCACCGCGTTGCGGATGGCCTCGGCGTGCGCGGGAAAGATCTCGCGGATCAGTTCCTCGCCCGCGGGCGTGAGGGCCGCGTAGTAGGCGCGCCGGTCGTGCTCGCAGCGGCGCCGCTCCACCAGCCCCTTGGCCGCCAGCCGGTCGACGAGGTACGTCACGCCGCCGCTGGTGACCAGGATCTTCTTCTGCACCTCGCCCAGGATCATGGGCCCCTTGTGGTGCAGCGCCTCCATGATGCCGAACTCCATGGGCGTGATCCCGTGGCGGGCGATGTCGGCCTGCGAGTGCGCGGCCACGGCGGCATGCGCCCGCGACAGCACCACCCACAGCTTCAGCGCCCGGTCCGTCTGCTCCTCGAGATCACTCATCCAATCTCCACTGGCTAAGTATTACAGAACTAAGATAAATGGATCGATGGCCCCCGTCAACCCCCCCGGGAGTCTGCGGAACGGCCTTTCGCGGGTTCTTCGCGACCTCGTCCCACGCCCCCGCAACCGCCCCCAACTTCCGGGGGGAGAGGAGAGGCCGATGAGCAGCGCCGCTCATCGACCGCCTCCTGCACCACTGCCACATCGTGAATGTCCGTGGCAACAGCTACCGCGTGCGCCACCACGCAGGCTTCTCGCGCACCGCCTAGCCTGAAGGGCCTCGGGGCCTTCGCTCCGACTCACTCGGGGTGGGAACGGAAGATCAACCGCTTTGAACTGCGACGAACGACGGACTCGTCACCCATCTACGAAGTGTGCCATTTTCGTCCGGCGAATCTGTGCCGTTTTCATCCGGCGTTGACAGGAGGCGCATGTGTGCGGGAGAGGGGGCCGGGGGAGAGGGCCCCGCGCGGCCCCGGCTCCCCCGACCTCCCCGCGTACAGAAGGATCTCGCCACGGAGCCGACGTTCGAGTCGCGAGGTGACGAGCGGGTGGGGGCGTGCCCCAGCACGGCGCGACCGAAGTTCTCCCCTCTCGGCGAGGAACGAGCGGGAGGGGCCGAGGAGGGCCCCGTCGCGCAGCGGGGCCGGGGGCGCTACAATGCCGCGCATCGAACCCTCTCCGGACGAGCGAGCAGACGAAAATGACGACGCAGGAGCAGCCGATCCTTCACCAGACGCGCGTGGTGGGACCCAACGCCACGCCGGATCGCTGGCTGCTGATGCTGCATGGCATCTACGGCAGCGGGCGCAACTGGGGCACCATCGCGCGGCGGCTGGTGGAGGCGCGGCCGGAGTGGGGCGTGCTGCTGGTGGACCTGCGCAACCACGGCCAGTCGCAGGGCTTCACCGGCCCGCACACGCTCATGGCCAGCGCCGGCGACCTGGACCGGCTGGTGGAGCACCTGGACTTTCACGCCGCCGCGGTGATGGGGCACTCGTTCGGCGGCAAGGTGGCGCTCGTCTACGCGCAGCACCACGGGCAGGGGCTGCGGCAGGTGTGGGTGATGGATTCCACGCTGGCCGTGCGCGAGCCGGAGGGGAGCGCGTGGCGGATCATCGATTCCATGCGTGCCCTGCCTCCGACCTTTCCGTCGCGGACCGAGGCGGTGG
>DATABT010000216.1:0-2090 GCA_036259455.1 Longimicrobium sp.
TCCCCGTCCAACCCACTGAACGGTTAGGCGGCATCAGCCGCTCTGGCGCGGGCCTCGCACCGATCGTCTCGTCCGGGTTATAATCCGGCATGGAAGCAATCTCGGAGGGGCGTGGGATGAGCACGGAGACGCCGGTCGCTGCTGAACACCAGGTGCTGGAGGGGCGCCGGACGATGGAGGTGCGCCGCCTGGGGCTGATCTCGTACGGCGACGCGCTGGAGCTGCAGGCGGAGCTGGTGAAGCAGCGCCGCGCGGGCGAGATCCCGGATACGCTGCTGCTGCTGGAGCACCCGCACGTCATCACGCTGGGCAGCGGCTCGCACGACGAGAACGTGCTCGTTTCGCCCGAGGAGCGGGCGGCGCGCGGCATCGAGCTGTTCGACACGGGCCGCGGCGGCGACGTGACCTACCACGGGCCGGGGCAGCTGGTGGGCTACCCCATCTTCGACCTCAAGCCGGACCGCCAGGACCTGCACCGCTATCTGCGCGACATCGAAGAGGCGCTCATCGGCGTGCTGGCGGACTTCGGGCTGCGCAGCGGGCGCAAGGACGGGCTCACGGGGGTGTGGGTGGACGACCGCAAGCTGGGGGCGATCGGCGTGCGCGTGTCGTCGGGGTGGATCACCAGCCACGGCTTTGCGCTCAACGTGACGACGGACCTGTCGTTCTTCGGCACCATCATCCCCTGCGGCATCCGCGACCACGGCGTGGGCTCGCTGAGCACCGAGTTGGCCCGCGCGGTGACGATGGAGGAGGCAGAGGCCAGCGCCGTCCGCTGGTTCGAGCGCGTCTTCGAGCGCGCGGCGGTCGAGGACTGATCCGCCGCGCTCAAGTACGGAGCCCTACCACTCGATGGGAAGCTCCATCCAGACGGCCACGCTCTGTCCAGCCAGCTTCCCGGGGAAGAAGCGCAGGTTGCGCAGCGCCTCGATGCTGGGCGCGTTGTACCGCGTGTCGGTGCTGCGGATGACGGTGAACGCCTCCGTGGTCCCGTCCGGGTTGACGCGAAAGCGCACCTGGACCGTGGCGCGGGCCGCCCGCTCGCCCAGCCCGGGTGGACGGTTCCGCACCTGCTGGTGGCGCAGATCGGCGGCGCTGCGGGGCTGCGGCCGGTGGTCCACCTCGCTGAGCTCGTAGGTGCGGCCCACCACCACCACCTCGCTCATCGCGTAGACCCGCTCCCCCTCCTCCGTTACCCCCGCCGAGGACACGACGCCGTGCTCCGCCTGCGCAACGGGCGCCGGGGCCTGCCACTGGATCGGGAGCTCCATCCGTGTCGCGACCGGGGTGCCGCCCTCGGTGGCGGGGCTGAAGCGCAGGACGGCGAGCGCAGACAGCGAAGGCGCGTCGAAGGCGGCGTCGGTGGATGAGACGACGCGGGCCTGCCGCACGGCCCCATCCGCCCCGATGACGAACGAGACGTTCACTGTCCCGCCCGCGGCCTCGGCCAGGCGCTCGGGCGGGAACGCGGCATCCAGCGCGGCGCGAAGGTCCGCCACGTTCACGGGGCGCGGCAGCGTCTCCACCTCCGTCAGCTCGTAGACGCGGCCGGAGTCGGGGGGCGGGGCGTCCTGCGCAGCGGCGGGGCTCGCGGCCAGCAGCAGGGAGAACGCGGCAAGCAGAGTTCTCATCGGGGGCGATCCGGCTGGAGGGGGGCGTGCGGGAAAGGAAGCGCGTACAAGGGCCGGATCAAGTTAAACATGCTGCGCCCAACAGTAAAGGAAGCGGAAGCCGGCTTCCGCGCCCCGCGTCGGAGATGCGGATGACGACGGAGACGCTGGTGGCCACGGAGCGCCGGACGATGGACGTGCGGCGGCTGGGAATGATCTCGTACGGCGACGCGCTGTCGCTGCAGGCGGAGCTGGTGAAGCAGCGGCGCGCGGGAGAGATCCCGGACACGCTGCTGCTGCTGGAGCACCCGCACGTCATCACCCTGGGCAGCGGGTCGCACGACGAGAACGTGCTGGTCACGCCCGAGGAGCGGGCGGCGCGCGGCATCGAGCTGTACGACACGGGGCGCGGCGGCGACGTGACGTACCATGGGCCGGGGCAGCTGGTGGGATATCCCATCTTCGACCTCAAGCCCGACC
>DATABT010000217.1:0-1688 GCA_036259455.1 Longimicrobium sp.
CTCCCCCGACCCCGGGGGAGGGGTGGTCGTGCTCGTGTCCACGGCTTGCGCCAGAATCAGAAAAGCCTGATTTCCTGAGGGAGCGCGCCGCACGGAACTCGAACATACGAAGGACCTTGCGCGCGACCGAAGGATCTCCGCTCCGCCACGACGGGGCCGGCTCCGTGCCTCGAAGTCGGCCGCGTGGCTTTGCAGGCGAGTTCCTTCGGTCGGCGCCGGACACCACGGTTACGCCCGGTTCAGCGCGGCGCCTCCCTGAATAGAAAGGAATTCGGGCGAGGGCCGTCGAGGGGGCGTGGCACCTGCCCGGGCGAGTAGATTTCTCAGTCGGCGCCACAGGTCCGTGCACCAGCAGCGATCACGCGGCGCCTCCTTCGAAATGACAGCCGCGGCGCGAGCGACTTTCATCCCACAGGGTGCGCGCAGCGCCGAATGACTCAGGAATCACTGCAGGGTTACTGTGTGGACGTGGTCAGCAGTTCCGCCGGAATCGCGTTGCCGGGGCGCTCGGTGTCCCAGATCAGGTTGGCGACCCACCAGCGCCCCTCGTGGCGCACCAGCTGAACGCTGTTGATGCCGCGCGCCACCACGGGTCCGTCCGGGGCCGCGCGGCGCGTCTCGTAGGCGGTGAACACCTGCGCCACGTTCCCGAACCGGTCGATGCGATGGCCGATGTCCCGCTCCCAGAACCCGCCGCCGCTGGCGTATACCGGCGTGACTATGCGGACGAAGTCCTCCACCGCCATCGGGTGCAGGAACTCCTCCCCCGCGGGCGTGGTCTGGGCGTACACCAGGCGCGCGCCGGGGAGAAAGAGCGAGCGGAAGCGGTCCCAGTCGCGCGCCTCGGCCGCGGGGCCGGAGATCACGTCGTAGAGCGCGGTCAGGATCGCCTCGGGCGTGGCCACGTCCGCCGAATCCGCGGCGGGAGCGGCCGCGGCGGGCGCGGGTGTCTGCTGTGCGGCGGCCGGCGTGCACGCCAGCGCGAACGCGAGCGACATCAGGGTTCGACGAGAAAGCCGCCTGTGCACCATCATCCTCCGTATCGTTGAAAGGAAACGCGGGAGCACGCAGAGCCTTCCGCAGGGGCTCACCGGCCGGCGAGGATGGACTCCAGCTTCTCCAGACGGCCCCGGGTGAGCTTGAGGCGCGTGCCGTCGTGCAGGATGACCACGTGCTCGCCGCGGAAAAGGAACTGCACCTCGCGCACGCGGTCCAGGTTCACGATGGCCGACCGGTGCACGCGAAAGAAGCGCTGCGGGTCCAGCCGCGACTCCAGCGAGACCATCGACTCGCGCAGCAGGTGCGTCTTCTCGCCCACGTGCAGCCTGGCGTAATAATCATCCGCCTCGATCCAGTCCACCTCCTCCACCCGGACGAAGACGGTGCGCCCGGTGTTCTTCACCATCAGCCGTGAGGCCCAGGCGGCGGGCGGCTCGGCCGGCGGCTCGGCCCCGCCGCGCTCCAGCAGCCCCGCCAGGCGCCGCCCCAGCTCGCCCACCTCGGCGTTGCGGACGGCGTGCTTGGCGCGCTGGATGGCCCGCAGAAACCGGTCGTCGTCGAACGGCTTGAGCAGGTAGTCCACCGCGGCCACGTCGAACGCGCGCAGGGCAAAGCGGTCGTACGCCGTCACGAACACCACCAGCGGCATCCGCTCCGCGCCGATCTCGCGCAGCACCTCGAAGCCGTCC
>DATABT010000218.1:0-3392 GCA_036259455.1 Longimicrobium sp.
GGTCGCCACCTTTCCCCCGCGCCCGGGGACGAATCCCTCCCCCGCCACCGCGCCGGCGGCGTCGCGCACCGTGACCCACGCGCCGGCCTCCGTCCCCCCGGCGAGCGTGACCGTCACCCCCGTCGCGCCGGCGTCCGGCACCACCGTGGCCGACTCGATCTCCACCGGGACGGACGGGAGTGCCGCCGCGCTCGCGGGCCCGGTGGACATGCCCTGCACCTGCCGCAGCGAGAAGCGGTAGGCGGCCCCGGGCGCCACGGCGGCGCGGAGGGGATAGTGCGCCGCGTAGTACGTCCGCCCGCCCCACGACACCGCGTCGGCCGGGAGCGCCACCGGCGCGCGAGGGGCGCCGTCCACGGAGAGTCCCACGACGAGGGAGGAGGGGGCGGCCCCGCTCGCCGCGGGCATCCCCACCTGCACCGTCGTCTCGTGCACCGGGCGGAGCAGCCCCACCGGCGCCGGCGCCTGCAGCAGGGGGACGGACGCCGACGGCGGCCCGGAGCCGTTCCCCAGCACCGGGGTGACACTGACCGTGTACGCCCGCTCGGGATCGATCGCCACGTCCGGGACGAAGCGCGCGGCCGTTCCCGAGGCCAGAAAGGTCACGCCGGTCGCCGGGCCCCACGACAGCAGCACCTGCCCCTGCGCGGGAACGGCGCCGGCGGGCGGGTTCGCCCACCGCGCCGTGACGGCCGTGCCGTCCCATTCCACGGCAAGTCCCGCCGGAGCGACGAAGAGGGCGGGAACGGGCGCCGACCACGCGCCCGCCGCGCCGCCGGACCGGGTGGCCATCTTCACCACCACGTACTGCTCCGGCCGCAGCGTGGACGGGACGTCGATCCACGCGGACGTGCCGTCGGCCGCTACCGGCTCGCCCAGCGGGTTCCCCTCGCGGTCGAAGAGCGCGGCCATGAACACGGCGTCGCCCGGGGCGTCGCCGGGCTCTTCGAAGTCCACCTCCCACGACGCGGGAAACGAGTCGTGCGGCGGCCTCCAGGCGACCTGGTTGATGGTGGGCGGGGTGAGCGGCATGGAGCGGGGGACCCGGGACGGACGGACGCGCGGGGGCGGCGCGCGAACACCGCCCCCGCCGGACGGGGAAGGATCAGCCCAGCACCAGCAGCGGCTCGCCGCGGCGCAGGCGCTCCGTGTTCAGGAAGTCGGGGACGAGTTCCGCCGGGAGCCGCGCCAGGATCTCCTCGCGCGAGGGGCCCCGGGCGGCGGCGGCGTTCAGCGCGCCCTGCATGGCCGCGTCGCCCACCAGCACGCCCCCCGCGAAGTGCGTGCGGTTGTCGTCCGTCAGCCCCTCCATCTCCGCCACGCCGCGGCCCAGGCGCAGGTTGTAGACGTAGCCCCCGTACGCCTCCGCCTCCACGGAGACGACGGGGGAGAGGCCGTCCGTCGTCCACACCTCGTCCCCCGGCTTCAGCGCGCGCGCGGGCTTTACCTCCTGCGGCGTGGGGAAGGGATGGTCGGCCGTCGCCAGCACCTCGCGGCCGCAGGCGGTGCGGATGCGAAAGCAGGGCTTGCGCTCGTCGCCCACCGTGGTCTCGTCCACCGTCAGCACGCGGCCGCCGGCGCCGGCGCGCACCCGGTCGCCCTCGCGCACCGTCTCGATGGGGCGCAGCGAGCCGTCCTCCATCCACACCTCCGTCCCCGCGGCCAGGCACCCCCACACGAAACGCAGGGGCAGGATCTTCTTGCGGCAGAGCGTGTCCACCGCCCGCGGCGCGCTGGTGACCGACACGGTGGACTTCACCGGCGCGGCGGCCCCGGGCGGCGTGACCAGCAGCGGAATCTCCAGGGTGAAGTCGATGGTTTCCCCCTGGTCCCACTTTGCGCCGTCGAACACCGCGGGGACGAAGTTCCAGACGACCGTGTTGCCGCCCACGCTGATGTACTTCATCATCTCCGCCGGTTTGATCACCGGGTCGGCGCCGCCCCCGCCGCCGCCCGCGCGACGCCACAGCCGCATCGTCCCCCGGAAGCTGTCCGACGAGAGCGGCGAGATCACCGCGCCCTCGGCGTACTGCGCCTTGCCCACCACCGTCACGGGGCGTTTTTCGCCGCTGACGGTGGGGTAGTAGTAGTCGCAGTCGCTCACCTGATGCGCGTCGCGCCCCAGGGCGATCTTGATGAAGTCGCGTCCCTGAAAGCGCGTGACGGGATCGCTCACACTGGGCGTGGCCACCGGGCAGTACTCGGCCAGCGGCGCGCGGATGCTCTTGGTGACCGGGTCGTCGGCGTCGTCGGGGAACCAGGTCACCGTCCAGATGGCGTCCAGCTCGTCGTCCGGGTAGTCCGCCAGCCCCCACGCCATCACCGAGACGAAGTCGCCCGTCAGGTACTCGGTGGGCACGATCTCCTTGGCCAGGGTGGCCCCCGTGCTGCGGTCGAAGATCTCCAGCACCGGGCTGGTGGAGTAGTTGCCGCCCGGATCGGTGAAGATCCCCTGCGCGGACACCGAGAACTTTCCGTCCGTCTCCACGCCGTCGTAGCTGGCGCCCACCACCATCATGTCGGCGGTCCACTCCGGGGGCACAGGGTCGCCGGCGTGCAGCACCTCGGTCAGCGTGAGCGGGCCGGCCGCCACGGCGCGTGACGCGGCCCGCTCCGCCGCCGCGCCGCCCGCCGCGAGCATCCGGGTGCGGGGGCGCGGGGTGCGGGCACGGGTCAGCAGCCCGTGCAGCCCGGGAAAGTGCCGGCTCAGGTGCTCCTCGCCCCCGTGCTGCCGCACCACGAAGCGATACTCGGTGTCGTCGGCGTGATCGTGGGTGTAGGGAACGCCGGGCGTCATCCGCGAAACCACCTGTTCCATGTCGTGGAGCTCGCGGTCCTTGCGATGGTGGATCTCGTGGCCAAACCGGGTGAGAAGAGGGCGCATGGGGATCACCGGGGGCGATGTGAAAAGGACGCCGGGCCGTGGCGGCAACAGGGGCAGCGCCTGCTACCTTTCCGCGTAGCATGCGTTTCTCCGCGGAAGTGCGCAAGAGTGAAATTCAAGGCTGATTGGGAGCGCACCACCCGCCGTGCGCGGCATCCCCATGCGCGCCAATCAGATAGATAGATTTCCGAATTTTCCCGCGCCCACCAATCCGCACACACGGCGCATTGCCAACCGTAAGAGGCTGGCGCCCGCTTCTAAAATGTTCGTCTCTGCGCCTCTCTCCTCCGTTGGTTCTTCCCCGTACACCTCCGCAGTTGTTTTCCGGATCAGGGATGATGATGCCGCTCGCGAACGCGAAAATCCCCGGACCAGCGCCTGCCGGTCCGGGGTTCCGCCGCTCGCAGCAGTCCGTCTACGAGATCGCACCCGGTGAAACCGGCGGACGTCGAGGCCGAGGTGTCGGAGAGCGGCTTCGATTCTGTGCGGGCCGCGGCGATCGAAGGCT
>DATABT010000219.1:0-1679 GCA_036259455.1 Longimicrobium sp.
GGACCGGATCGAGCGGCTCGTGGAGGGGACGGCGCTGCCGCGGACGTGAGCGCGCGCCGCCGGGCGGTGCCGTGGTTGTGCTTACACGCGGAAGGAGCACCTCACGGATTGTCGTCCCGGTGGAGCTCGCATAGCGATTGCTGGGCGGCACGGCGCAACGCCTCACTCGCCCGGCGCCCGGCCTGGATAGCTCGGCACAGGGGCGACTGAGCGCGACGTGTGCCGTCTTGAGCACCTATACGACGGACAGTCCGGCACACCGATCCGGCATCCGGCGGTGTGTCGAGCTATCCATGGCGTGGTGCCTGACTGAGGCGCGGCCCAAGGGGCCGCTACCGCTTCGCGCGAGGAGCACTACTGCGCGGTCCGGGCCGGGGTCGTCGTCCACTGGTGAGTGGGGTCATCGTGGCCGGTCGCTCCGGTGCGGAAGGTCGTTAGGCAGATGGCGCTGGGTCAGCCGTCCTTGCGGCCAGCCGCGAGCTTCACTGAGACCGGGACGTGGAACCGCCCGTCGGTGGCATAGGCGGCCAGGCGGCGCTCAAGCGCGGTGCGGATCCGCTCCCGAGTCTGCTCCGGCTGCCCGAGCACGAGCGAAGCCATCCGAACCGTCCCGCGTTGCAGGGCGCCCCAGAAGTCCCCGAACGAGCTCACGGGATGCGTGAACGCCACGCGGTGCACCTCCACGTCGACGAGACCCTCTCCTTCGAGCAGGCGGCGAAACTCCCCGTCGTCGGAGAACCGGAAGACATCAGGCCCCGGGGGCAGACCGTCGGGCGGTCCCGCGCCAGCCTCTGCAACGGCCTCCAGGAACACGCCGAACATGCGCATCTCCGCGGGAACGTCCCAAGTCGTCAGCGCCAGCCGGCCCCCGGGAGCGAGGACCCGTACGCCCTCGGCGACCGCCAGCTCCGGACGGCCGAAGTGGGGAAGCCCGAAGTTGCAAAGAACCGCATCGAAGGCGCCCTTCTCGAACGGCAGCGCCTGCGCGTCCGCCTGCCTGAATTCGACGCCCGGGTGCTCCGCGCCGGCCCTGGCGACCATCGCCTCGGCGACGTCCACGCCCCACGCTGTCGCCCCCCGGCGGGCCGCCTCCGCTGCCACGTACCCGGGGCCGGTTGCCACGTCGAGCACCCGCGTGCCTGGACCCACGCGAGCGAGCTCCAAGAGCGGCTCGACCAGCCGGCCCGTAACGGCACCGAAGAACCCCGCGTACCCCTCTACTCGCTCTTCCCACGCACTCGCTTCGAACTCGTCAAACGCGTCGAGATCGATGCTCACCTCATCGCTCGCCACTGCCGTCTCCTATCTCGGACGCAGCGGCGAGCCTACGCCAGGGCAGGCGACGCTGCAACGGCCCGGGGCAGAACGTAAGGGGGCGGTAAGCGCGTGGTATTCGACCGGCCCTCGACTGTCGCTTCGCGCGACAAGCGCCAGCCCGAGGATCGCCGGCGTCGCGTGGATAGAGCCCGCATAGCGCGGCCTAACCACGACACCGTCACGCGTTGAGCGCTTGAAGCGTCCCCATACGCCCGCTGGCACCGACCCGGGGTGGCCAGTAGCGTCCACCCCGATGCCCATCGCCTTGATCGAGTTCCCCGCCGACGATCCCGACCGGGCGCGGGGGTTCTGGGCCGGCCTGCTCGGCATCGAGCTGGAGCCCCGCACCAGCGGCCAGGGCG
>DATABT010000220.1:0-8088 GCA_036259455.1 Longimicrobium sp.
GGGCCAATCGGTGGTGGACATATAGGTCTCTGATCCCCGTCAGGAGAGGTTCGGTCGAGCTTCCAGGGTACGACCGGCCGCCGCGGCCTCCGCCGCTTCCGGCCCTGCCGCGGACGACGGCGCCACGCCGATCGCCCGCAGGAACATCGACACGTACCGCCCGGGCGCATCCGCCTCGGAGTACGGGTACTTTTCCGGCACCGCCTCGCGCGCGACGGCGTCGGCGAACAGCGCGCCCATCAGCAGGTTCGCCGCGGCGTCCGGCTGCCATTCGCCGTCCGCCATCCCGCGCTCGCGCAGGCGCTCCAGGTAGCGCAGCAGCTCGGTGTGCACCGCGATGGGGTTCTCGGCCACGCACCGCGCCGCCTGGGGCGACTCGGCCAGCTCGCCCAGGGTGGTGCGGATCATGGCCGCGTGCCGCCGCAGGTGCGCGTATCCCGCGCGGCTCCAGGCCAGCAGCTCCGCGTGGGGGTCCCGCGGCTCGGCGGGAAGGCCGGTGTGCACCGGCTCGCGGTTGGCCGCCGCCAGCGCCTCGCTGATGAGCGCGCCCTTGCTGCCGAAGTGGCGAAAAAGCGTGATCTCGTTCACCCCCGCCTCGGCGGCGATGCGCCGGGTGGTGGCCCCGCGGGACCCCGCTTCTTCGAACACGCGCAGCGCGGCGCTCAGCAGTCGTTCGCGTACTTCCATGCCGGCGAAGATGGGCGGCGACGTCGGTGTATGCAAGTGGTTGCTTACAATGAGATGGAATCGTTACGACGCGGGTTACGCGCCCGCTACGCGACGCCACGGCTCGTCCTCCGCCGAGTCGTCCGCGGTGCGTTCCTGGCGCCGCAGGGCGTGCCAGCGCTCGAACAGCTCGTCGCACTCGCGAATGAGGAGCGTGTGAAAGCGCGCGGCCTCGTCCATCCGGGCGCGGCCGGCGGGCTCCGGCAGGCGCTGGGAAGCCTCGTTGAAAACGTTCACCATCTCGCGCCACCGTCCCTGCGCCACCCGCAGCATCTGCTCCCACGGGTCGTCCTGCACGCGGTAGAAGTCGCGCCGGTCGCCCAGCACGCTCACCCGGCGAATCATTCCGAACTGCTCCAGCATTCGTGCGTTGGTGCTCACCGACGCCTTGCTCGCCTGCAGCCGCTCCGCCAGGTCCTCCAGCGAGAACGTCTGGTCGGTGGCCAGCAGGTAGCCGAAGATGCGCCCGCCAATGCGGGGCATCCCTTCCTTTTCGCAGATGAGCGCCATCTGCTCCACCAGCTGCTGAACCGCCTCGTGCATCATGATTGTCGTGGATGATCGTTGCGCCGCGGAGGAGGTCTGCTGCTCCGCATGGCTGGCGGTAAGGATAATCCGTTCGGATCGTTCAGTCAATACTGAACGTTATGAAAACACTTGTTGGTTCGCGACGGTGTTCATCCACCTTCAGATCCGGCACGGCGCCCCCCGACGCCTGCGCGGAAGATGGCGATGGGGAGACGGGGCGGCATGGGTCACGTGACCCATCCTCCCCCACCCGCTCCGCGCCGGCAGGTGACCTCCCGAGTGGGTGCCGCGCGCAACCTTCTGGGGCGAAGGAGTTTACGGGCCGGATCCCAAAGATTCGGAAGGTGCCGCGCGGCGCTCGCTTATCGAACGGGATCCGGGGCGAGGTCCGTCGGGCGGGGCCCGGCACCAGCACCGGTGAGTAGATTTCTCAGTCGGCGCCACGGGTTCCTGCACCGGCGGCGATCACGCGGGCGCCTCGTTCGAAATGACGGACGCGGCGCGTGGCCATCATTCGGCCGGCGCGTGCGGGCTACCGGCGCAGATCGGCGTCCACGGCGGCCCAGTGCTTCACGCCCATGCGGCGCAGCGTGTGGGCCAGGTCCAGCTCCGCCAGCCCGGGGTAGCCGCGGCACCAGCTGCCCAGCGTCTCCTCCAGCTCCGCGCGCGGCAGGGGCCCGTCCGCTGCGATCAGCAGCAGCGTGCCGGGGCGAACGCGGCGGATGGGGTACGCGACCTCGCGCGGGCAGGGGTCCGGCACCTGCTGGCCGTCCAGGCGCCGCGCGTCGTCCATCGTCATCCGCCGCGCGAGGGCGCACGGGGGCACCTCCTCCCCCGGCGGCACGGGCTCCGCGGGCGCGGCCCGCGCGCAGAGCGTGGCCAGCGTGTGCTCGCCCGCGGGGAGCAGCCGCTCGTCATCCTCCGTGACGGGGTAGATGAGGTGCCAGTCCAGCCGCGGCGTCACCTCCACCAGCGCCACGAACGACGCCTCCGCGATGGCAACGCGCACCTCCGCGCGCGAGGCGAACAGCTCGCCCGGCGCCAGAATGCGCGGCTCGATCTCCTGCCGGTTGCCGATGACGCGCGGCTCCAGGCGGATGGGATTGGGCCGGTTGCGCCGCAGCGGCTCCACGACCTGCTGTTCCAGGCTGCGCAGCGCCGCCGCGGGGTTGAAGTTGGCGTTGAGCGCCTCCGCCTCGAACGGCCGCAGCACGCTTCCGCCCGCGGCCGCCGACGCCAGCTCCGCCCTCACCGTGACCGGGTACAGCTCGCCGTCCTCGCCCCGCACGCCGACGGTGAGAAAGATCGTGTCGATGCGGTCCGTCCGCACGCCGGCGGGCGGCACGTCGGAAGGGTTGAAGCCCACACGCAGGTCGTACATCCGCTCCAGCAGCGAGTCCGGCGACAGCTCGAACACGTACGCCGCCTGCAGCGGGTACGACACCTGGTACGCCCGCGACGTGGCGGCGAACGCCATCACGCACCCCGCCGCCACCGCCGGCCCCATCACCCGCCGCGGCCGCGGAAGCGAGACCGGCCGCGGGTCGTACCGGTAGATGATGGGCAGCACCGCCAGCGCCAGCAGGTCCGTCCAGTCCACCACCCGCCCCATGGTCATCCACCCCAGCGAGTTCCACGCGTCGATGAGCGGCTGCGACGCCGGCGACTTCCACGCCGCGAACCCGGCGGCCGTCGCCACGAACGCGGCGCGCCGGTGACGCGGAAGGAGCGCCGCCCAGAACAGCGCGAACGCCGCCACCCCCGCCACGTCCGAGAGCTTGCCCGTGACCGCGTTGTGGAAGGCCGGCTTGAGCACGTGGTCGTTCACCACCAGCACCACCAGCGCCCCCGCCAGCAGCGGCGACGCGAGCAGATCCATGCGGCTGCGTGTCATCGGCATTCCCTCCGCGTGGCGTGGCGGATCGGCGGCGATGAACAGACGGTGGATGATGCGCCCCGGCCGCCGCGGACAAAAGAACGTCGCGCGGCGGCCGGATAGGACGGTGGATGCCAGCTGCGGCAACAAGACGGGATCTCACACACAGAGTCAGCCGGGTCAGCGGGGTGAGGCTTCTGTGCGACACCCGACGCTCGTGCGCGCATCAACTCTCCTTGAATACGCGGCGGACGATGTCGTGCGGCACGAGAAAACTCTCCTCTGTTGACTCTGTTGACTCTGTTGACCCTGTGTGAAGCCTGTTACACCGCCTCCCCGATCTCGAACGTGCGCAGGCGGCGGATGGCGTACAGCGTCACCAGCACCGTCACCACGGTGGCCATCACCAGCGCCGTGCCCACGTCCAGCCGCGACAGGTTGATTCCCTCCACCGCCACCAGCTGGTCCGCGATGGAGAGCGTGTACTGGCGGATGCTGAGGGCGCGGCTGCCGCCGAACGTGTTGCTCAGCAGCCCTTCCCAGATCACCACGTACGCCAGCCCCGCCACCAGCGCCCGCCGCGTGGTCAGGCTCAGCGCCACGAACAGCGCGCAGTAGAGCAGGCCGCCCACCGCCACCGCCGCCGCGAGCCCGCCCGCCACGCCCGGCGCGCTCACCCCCGTCAGCGCGATGCGAATCGCCACCAGCGTCGAGGGCACCAGCACCGCCGCCGTCAACAAGCCCGCCACCACGATGCGGGTGAGCACGATGCGCCAGCGAGGCACCGGCTTGCCCAGCACGTAGGTGATGGTCCCGTCATCCACCTCGGCCCCGAACACGCCTGTGCCCACCACCAGCGCCACGATGGGCAGCAGCACCGCCACGATCATGCTCTGGAAGAGGTCCGCCACGTCTTCCAGCGTCTCCTTCAGCTCGCCGCTTGCCTCCGCGGTAAAGAGCATGGCGACCAGGATGGGGATGAGTGCCAGCACCAGCGCCCACAGCGCGCGCCGGCTTCCCAGGAACTGGCGTACGGCCAGCCTCGCCAGCGTCAGTTCGACCGAGTGTCTCATCGCTTCACCAGGTAAGAGAACACGCTTTCCAGCGATTCGTCCGTGGGCCGCACCTCGTACAGGGTGATGCCGGCGTCGCGCGCCGCCCGCGGCAGGTGCTGCGCGAACCCGCCGCGCTCGCCCGTGTGCAGGGTGATGCCGGTCGTCCCCAGCTCCACCCCCTTGACCGACGGGTCCGCCATCAGCACCGACGCCAGCCGCCGGTCGTCGCTGGACCGGAGGGTAAAGGTGTGCGGCCGGTCCGTCATCAGCTTGCGGATCTCCCGGAAGTGCCCCGACGCCGCCAGGCGGCCCGCGACCACCACCAGGACGTTGTTGGCCAGGTGGTGCAGCTCCTCCAGGATGTGCGACGAGATCAGGATGGTCTTGCCCTGCTCCGCCAGCTCGTGCAACAGCTCCATCATGTGCATCCGCTGCCCGGGATCCATCCCGTTGAAGGGCTCGTCCAGCAGCAGGATGCGCGGCTGGTGCACCAGCGCGCCGGCGATCTTGGCGCGCTGCCGCATCCCCTTGCTGTATCCCCCGATCTTTCGATGCATCGCGGCGCGGAGGTCGACGATGTCGATGGCCCGCTCCGCCGCCTGTTCCGGGTCCGGCAGCCGGTGCAGGCGCGCGTTCATCAGCGCGAACTCATAGCCGGAAAGAAACGGGTAGACGGCCTCGCGCTCGGGAACCAGCCCCACCGAGCGGTACATCTCCGGGTTCTTCCACGCCGCGCGCCCGTCCACCAGCACCTCGCCCGCGGAGGGGGCAAGAAAGCCGGCCAGCATGTGCAGCAGCGTGCTCTTGCCCGCCCCGTTGGGGCCCAGCAGGCCCGTGATGCCGGGGCCCAGGGAGAAGGAGACGTCGTTCACCGCCACCACGTTGCCGTACCAGCGCGACACGTTGCGCAGCTCCACGGCGGCGGCGGCGCGGGGAGCCGGCGCGGCGGCGGGCGCGGGCGGATTCAGCGTCTGGACGCTCATGCGCTGATCCTCCGGTAGCGGTTGAGCAGGAGCAGGGTAAAGACGACGGCGAAGGCCGCCACCGCGCCGAAGTACGCCTCCGCCGGCAGGTCCGCCTGGCGCAGGACGCTGCCGCGCTCGTGCCGCTCGCCGAACAGCTCGAAGACGGCGCCCGCGCCCACCAGCACGGGGTTCAGCAGCACGCCCCACTTTGCCTGGATGGTCTCCCACAGGATGGCCACCAGCGGCGTGGTGAGCAGAAACACGCCCAGCACCACCGCGCTGGCCAGCCCCCGCCGCGGCACGTACGAGGCGAGCGACACCGACAGCGTGCCGAACACCAGCGCGCAGACGGCCGGCGCGCCCAGGATGGCCACGAAATTCCTGGACTCTTCCCGGAACGCCGCGCCAAAGTCAGCGGGCAGTCCCAGCCGCCCGGCCATGATGATGAGCAGCGGGCTCAGAAAGACCAGGAACACCGCCGTCCACATGGCCAGCAGCTTGGCCACCGCGTAGTCGCTCTTGCGCAGCGCGCGGCTGAAGTACAGCGGCAGCACGCGGTTGTAGTGGTCGCGGCTCACCAGCTCGGGCGCCTGCGAGGCGCAGAACAGCGCCAGCAGCATCCCGTTGAACATGTAGATCTCGTGGTAGTCGATGAGCTTGCTCATCATCCCCCCGCTGATCCCCGCCACCGCCACCGTCACCACGGCGGGAAACACCATCATGGCGAACAGCGCCCAGGGGATGATGAGCGCCTTGCCCCCGCGCCCCAGCCCGAAGGCGCTGCGCAGCGAGTGGATGTACAGCGTGCGGAAGGCGTAGCCGCGGCCCAGCCGCGTGCCCTCGTAGTTGCGGTAGCCGATGTCGTAGATGGTGCCGGCGGTGGCGTCAAGCGCGTGTGCCATGCGCTCCCTCCGTGGTGTGGGCGCCCGCGGGGGCGCGGAAAAGCTCCTGCAGCGTATGCCGCCGCCGTTCCATGCGGATGAGGCCGAGCCCCAGGTCCGCCGCGGCGTCGCGGACCACGTCGTATGGCCGCTCGTCCAGCAGCGGCACGACCACCACATCGCCGTCCTCCACCGCCACCAGCCCCGCGGCGGCCAGCCGGGCCACCAGGGCGCCCGTCCCCTCGTCCACCTCCACCGCCAGCAGCGCCTGCTCGCCGGTAAAGCTCCCCAGCGGGGCCGCGCTCTTCAGCCGGCCGCCGTCGATGGCCACCAGAAAGTCGCTCACCCGCTCGATCTCGCCCAGCAGGTGGCTGCACACCATCACCGCGATGCCGAACTCGCGGCCGGTGCGGCGCACCAGCTCCAGCATCTCCTCGCGCCCCGCCGGATCCAGCCCGTTGGTCGGCTCGTCCAGCAGGAGAAGGCGGGGATCGTGGACCAGGGACTGGGCAAGCTTCACCCGCTGCTTCATCCCCGTCGAATAGCCGCCGATGGCGCGGTAGCGCTCCTCGTACAGCCCCACGTGGCGCAGCATCTCCGCCGTGCGCTCGCGCGCCGCCGCCCTGGGCAGGCCGGAGAGGCGCCCCATGTGCGAGACGAAGTCGGTGGCCGTCATGTCCGGCGGCAGGCAATCGTGCTCGGGCATGTAGCCCACGAGCTGGCGGATCTGCAGGCTCTGCGTCCGCGCGTCCATGTCGAACACGCGCACGTCGCCCGAGGTGGGCGTAAGCAGGCCCAGGAGGATCTTGATGAAGGTGCTCTTGCCGGCGCCGTTTGCGCCGACGAACCCGATGATGCCGGGTTCCAGCTCCAGGGAAAGCCCCTGGAGCGCCTGCACACCGCCTGGATAGACGTGCGTCAGGTCGCGTACGGAGATCAGCGACACGTTGCTGGGGGGTTGCGGGGAGAGGGCCACGCGTGGCGCCGGAGGGTGCGCCGCTGCGGCGGGTGCGGGGATGAACGGGAAAGGTACCGCACAAGTTTCAGTGTGGGAACGGGCGTGTTCTCCCGCCCCGGCCGATGGGGGGAACCATGAGCCGGGATGCGCGGCGGCGATCCGGCGGCGAGGGCGGCCTTCCCTCGCGCAGAGAAGGACGTAATTCTCCTCCGCGAACTCTCTATTTCTACTCTGCGCACTCAGCGTTGAATGTTTTCTTCCGTTCTGCACAGAAAATCGGAGGGATCCGCATGACAGCCGCGACCCGGCGACGTTCATGATCTGGCCGCACCTTGAACGCACACCACCCTCCCCCGGAACCCGGAGGAGGGTGGCTGTCTTCCATGCAGACCGCCAGGCCCCGATCAGCTCAGCGCGGCGGTCTTGCGGCGGCGGCGCTTGGGGGCGAGCTCGTCGTCCGGCAGCTCCTCGGGGACGAAGAGCGCGGGAACCTGGACCTTCTGCCGACCGGCCGGGCCCGGCGGTGCCGCCGGCTCCGCATGCACCGGCGCCACGCGCAGGCCGCCGACCAGGCTGCGCAGCTCGCCCGCGTTGCCGGTGAGCCGCTCCGTGGCCTCGGCCACCATGCGGCAGGCGCTCTCCTGCTGGGCGGTGGCGGCGCGCACGCCCTCCGCCGTCTCGGCGTGCACCACGGCCGTTTCCGCGACCGCGGCGACGCCCGTGGCCGCTTCCACCGCGGCGCTGGCGTTCCCCTCCGCCAGCCCGGTCACCCGGTCGGCGGCAATGCGCGTGCGCTCCGCCGCGTCCACGATGGTCGTCAGCGCGCCCTCCACCGCGTGCGCCACGCGCTCGATCTCCTCCACGTGCGTGGCGCCCGCCTCCATGGCCGCCGCGGTGCTGTTGACCCGCTGCGTGATGGTGCGGGTGATGGCGGCCACGTTCTCGGCCCCCTCGCGGGCCTGCATGGCCAGCTTGCGCACCTGGTCCGCCACCACGGCGAAGCCGCGGCCCTCGTCGCCGGCGCGGGCGGCCTCGATGGCGGCGTTCAGGCCCAGCAGGTTGGTCTGCTCGGCGATGTCGTTCACCGTGCGGACGAAGG
>DATABT010000221.1:0-10789 GCA_036259455.1 Longimicrobium sp.
GGGCCGCGGATTTCGATCCGCGGCCCCGCGCTCCTTCATCCCGGCCAGTCGCCCGCCAGTTCCACCTCGCACAACTCCGACGGGCGGTGCGGATCGTCGCGGTCTACGACCACGTACACGGTGCCGGCGCGCGGGCCGCGCGCCACGCCCTCCACCTTGCCGTCGAACCGCGCGCCCTCCGCATCCACCAGCACCGCGAACCGTGCCCCGCCGTCCGCGCCGATGATGCCGACGGCGGAACCCGCGACGGGCCCGTCATCCACCGCGTTGGGCGAGGCCTCGGCGGTGGCGGTGTAGACGAGGGCCTCCCCGAAGGCCGCCGCGTCCGTGAAGGTGAGCGGGCATCCGTCAACGGTCCCCAGGTCGTAGCGGAGGATGCGCTCGGGGGATGGGGCGGGATGCGCGGCGGGGTCGGACAGGTGCGCGCGCAGGGCGCGCCAGTCCACCTCGCACAGCGCATCCACCGGCCCGCGATCGTCCGTCTGCGCGCCGTTGCCACGGTTGAGGAGGACGATGCGATCGCCGCGGCGGGCGGCGCCCTCCACGTTCAGCTCGCTCCCCGCGAACTCCGCCGCCTCCCGCAGCCGCGCGTAGAACGCGGACCCGTCGCGCAGCTCGATCCGTGCGTCCGCACCCCCCAATCCCTCCGCCAGCAACACCCGCTCGCGCCGGTCCGTGGACCCCGAGCCAAAGCCGACGAGCGTCTCGCCGCCGCGCCCGTCCGGGACGGCGACGCACCCCTCCAGGTCCAGCTTGAAGCGCTTGTTGCCGCGGTCGTCGCCGAACTGGCGCAGCCCGCCCTCGCCCGCGGGAAGGATGACGGCGCGGCAGAGGCCGGTGGCGGGGTCGGCCAGGGCGATGAAGTTGGCGTCGTCCTGCACCACCGCCAGCGCGCCGGCGATCCACGCGAGCCCGGAGCCTGCCCGCACGTGCGCCGGCCGGTCCAGCGCGGGGTCGGCGCCGGCCGCGTACGTGAGCGGCACCGCCCGGATGACGCGGGCCGCCAGCGCGGAATCCGGATGCGCGGCGATCCGGCTCACGGCCGCGCCGCCGCGCGGGCCTGCGCGGGGACGAACACCACCCAGTCGCCGCGCCGCGCCACCTCCGCGGGATCGGCGGCGGCCGGATCGGGGACGGGGACGATGGAGACGACGGCGATGCGCGCGTCCGGCAACCGCCGCTGCAGGCGCTCGACGGTGCCGAGCCGGTAGTCGGCGTGGAAGGCGCCGGTGTAGTGCACGACCATCCACCCGCGCCACACCTCCCGGGCGCGGGCGATGGACTCCGCCATCGTCTCGTCCTTGATGCACTGTGCCTGGTAGAAGCGCACCAGCGTGGCGTGCGCGCTGGCGGAATCCGCGCCGGCGCCGTGCCCCTGCATTCCCCCCATCGCCTCGCCGAAGCGGCGAAAGTACTCGCCCTGCGGCGCGCACCGGCGCTCCGCGGCGAACAGGCGCGGGTCCGGCATCGTATCCAGCGCCGCCATCCCGCCACGCGCCACGGCGGAGGCCAGCGGCCGCGGGATGTTGGCCGCCACCACGGGCCAGCGCCGCGCGCGTGCGGTTTCCACCAGCGGCCGATAGTCGGATGCGTAGTTGCCCCACGGCCGCGACCGCGCCAGAAACTCCGCCTCCGGCACCCGGCCCACTCCGTAGTCGTCCAGCAGCGGCTGCACGTCGCGCTCGAACATCTCCAGCGACACCATCACCCGCGCCCGCCGCCGGCCGATGGCGCCCAGCAGCATCGCCTCCGCGCGGTGCGTCTCCGGGTCGTCGTGCTGCTCGCCCACCACCACCACGTCGTACCGCGCGAGCGAATCCGCCATCGCGTCCCACCCCACCCACCGCGCCGCGCGCGCATCCCACACGCGCGGCGCCTGCGCGAGCACGGGCACGGGCACGGCGGCGAGCGCGAGCGTGGCCAGGAGCAGCCGTCCGATCACCGGCTCACGCGTGCGGACGGTTCGTCAGGCGCAGGAGTGGAGGCGCCGCCGTTCTGCTCGGGCAGTTGCCTGCCGGCCTGGTTGTAGTACGCCAGCAACTTCCACGGGTCGTTCCCGTGCTCTGCCTGCACGCGGCGTCGCATCTCGTCAATCTCGTCGAGCAGAGGATCAGGCGGCCACTCGCCGGTCCGCGCGTGGTGCTCGCGCGCGCGCTCGATGAAGTCGCGGACCGACTTCATCGTACGCCTCATCTCGTCGCTCAGGGGCGGCCGGGAGGTCTCCGACACGCCATTGAACGAGGAATCCTCCGGGCGCCCGTTGTCACTCATGACTCATCCTCAATCAGCTGCTCGGGATCCAGGATGCGCGGAAGGGAGAGTCCCATCCCCGCGTTCAGCTTCCTGATCCTATCCAATTTGTTCGGATTTGCCAGATGATGGTAGTTCCACGTCACCAGAACGTCGCAGCGGCGGTGCGAGGCGATGGCCAGATGCAGGGCATCGGCGAGCGGATTTCCCGGCATCACCTTCTGGCGCATGTAGCTGAGCGCCGTCGCCAGCTCGGCCGGCCCCGATCTCAGCCTGCGCAGGCCTTTCACCAGCTCCAGGCGCAACACGGCCTGCTCTGGACGTCCCCCCGCCAGTTCCTGCAGAACGACGTCGCTGATCACCAGCTCCGATGACCGCACCGCGGCGTCCCACCAGGTGCGCGTGATGGCACGGCGTTCGAGCATGCGGGGATCGGTGCGATCCGTATGGTAGGCGCTCGGGACGGACGTGTCGACGTAGATGCGTGGCTTCGGCATGCGCGCGAAGGTATCAGCGCGCCGAGCCATGGTGGAAGACCGCGCGTAAACACCGCCAGATAGGGAACATGCACGTTCGCCAGCTGGCGCAATGAGGATGCACGGTGGACGGAAGTGAACGTCGCGGTACCGGACCCGTCATCCGGCTGCGTCCAGCCTGACCACGAGTGGTTCGCCGGATGGTGATGATGCCGGGAGGCGAGCGCCGGATGCGTCGCATCACCCCCGTGGTCCGCCAGCATCGGCTTCTGACCCACATTCGGCCCCGGCCGTCCGGTGATCGGTGGTGACGGGAGACGGTTAGGGATGGATGACGCACCCCCCAGGACTGCACCCTGTCTCCCGGCGCGGGAGACTGTCCCAAAATGCATTTGCTGGCGGGTGCGGGGTGTTAGCGTTCATTCGCGGGCGCCGCACGGGCCGGAGCCCGTGATCGCGAACCACGAAGGAAGGCACACCATGAAGAAGATTCGCCTGGAGCTCGACGCGCTGGAGGTGGACTCGTTCACCACCGCCGGGCAGGAGGGGCGGGAGCAGGGCACGGTGCACGGTGAGGAACCGTTCAGGAAGGAGGCCGGGCCGGGCGAAGAACAACGTGGCGATGCTGCTCGTCCGCCTCTGATTGCCCCGAAGCGCCTGTACGGACGCGGGCGAGGTGCCGCCCGCCGCGGCGCGTGCCCGGACGGACGCACGGGCTTCGAACATCGCCTCCAGGTGCGCCTCGGCGAACTCCGGCTCACCTGCACGAACAGCTCGCGCGACAGGGCGCTTCAGCGGGCACGCCATCCCTCCGCGCCAAACGGCCGCCAGGAGCAACAGGCGTGCGACCACCGCCCGGTCGCGCGGCGGCGCTTTCATCGTCCTAGGATTTAATGGCGTAAAGCGCTAGTATAGCAGCATCCACAGCAGACACCCGGTCACCCCTTCGTAGAGGCGGTACATGCGCAAGCTCTCGCTCAAGCTCGAACACCTGCAGGTGGAGTCGTTCGGCACCACCAGCCCGGAAGACACGCGCGGCACCATCGTGGCGCACGGAACGGTGCATCCGGATGCGACCTGCTTCGAAACCTGCGATCTGAACCGCTTCACCTGCCAGAACAGCTGCGGCTGGGGGTCGTGCTATGATCCCACCTGCGCGTTCAGCTGCGGGCTCAACCCTACCTGCAACGTGACGGGCTGCATCCACTGCCCGGAGTGAGCCCAAGCTCCGGCGCGTGAGCCGGACGGGAACGCTCGGCGGGTGGACGAGGAAAGGGCTGGGAGAAGACGAGTGTCTTCCGCAGCCCTTTCCTGTTTCGGTGCCCCCCGGCGCGACTCAAACAACGCGTACGCCGCGCCAGCCGGGACACCCGCCGCTCGATCAGAGCAGCGGCGCCGTAAGCTCCGCGATCTGCGCCTGCACGGACGCCGTCGAGGTGCCGCCCGCGGCCGCGCGCGCCTCGACCGATGCGCGGGCGTCGAACATCGCCTCCAGGTCCGCGTCGGCGAACTCGGGGCTCACCTGCACGAACAGCTCGCGCGGCAGGGCGCTCAGCGGGCACCCCATCCCCTCCGCGGCGCGCACCAGCTTGCCCACCGCACCGTGCGCCTCGCGAAAGGGCACGCCGCACCGCACCAGGAAGTCCGCCACGTCCGTCGCCAGCATGGCCGAATCCACCGCGGAGGCGCAGCGGGCGGCGTCGATTTCCATCGACCGAACCGTACCCGCGACGGCGGGAAGCACGTCGCCCAGCGCGTCGAAGGCGGCAAAGAGGGCGGACTTGTCTTCCTGCAGGTCCTTGTTGTAGCCGCTGGGCAGCCCCTTGAGCAGCGAGAGAAAGCCGGTCAGTTCGCCGATCAGCCGCCCCGCCTTGCCGCGCGCCAGCTCCATGGCGTCCGGGTTGCGCTTCTGCGGCATCAGCGACGAGCCGGTCGAAAACTGATCCGACAGCCGCACGAAGCCGAACTCGCTGCTGGCGAAGATGATCAGGTCCTCCGCCAGCCGCGACAGGTGGACGGCCGTCATCGCGCTGACGAAGAGGAGCTCCGCCACCCAGTCGCGGTCCGCGACCGCATCCACCGAGTTTCCCGAGATCGCCCGGAAGCCCAGCGACTCCTTGAGGAGCACGCGGTCCACCGGGAACGGGCAGCCCGCGATGGCGCCGGAGCCCAGCGGGAGCACGGAGACGCGGTGCAGCGCGTCGGCCAGCCGGGCGTGGTCGCGCTCCAGCGGGTACGCGTGCGAAAGGAGCCAGTGCGCGGCCGAAACCGGCTGCGCGCGCTGCAGGTGCGTGTACGCGGGCATCACCGTGTCCACGTGCGCCTGCGCCTGCTCCACCAGCGCCGCCTGCAGGTCGCGCAGGCCGGTCTCAACCGTCCTGGCCGCCTCCAGCGCCCAGAGGCGGAAGTCGGTGGCCACCTGGTCGTTGCGCGAGCGGCCGGTGTGCAGCTTGCCCGCGACGGGGCCGGCCTCGTCGCCCAGCAGGCGCTCCACCAGGGTGTGGACGTCCTCGTCCGGGGCGGCGGCCCAGTCGGCGTCCGTCCACCCCTCCAGCCGCGTCTCCACGGCGTCAAGGCCGGCGCGCAGGTCGGCGGCCTCGGTGGGGTCGATGACGCCCGCGGCGCCCAGGGCGGCGGCCCAGGCGCGGCTGCCGGCCACGTCCTGGCGCCACAGCCGCCGGTCCACCGGCAGCGAGCGGTTCAGCCGTTCCATCTCCGGGGCCGGCCCCGTGCTGAAGCGCCCGCCCCACATGCGGGCGCCGGGCACGGCTGGCGCGGTCTGCGCCGGCAGGGTGGGAGTGCAGGCCATGGTTCAGTCCGCCGCCTGGAGGGTGGGCGCCAGCGCGGCCTCCTGCTCCTTGAGCGCGGCCACGCGGCTGGGAAGCCCGAACAGGCGGATGAAGCCCGCCGCGTCGGACTGCTGGTACACGTCGTCCTCTCCGAACGTCACGAACCGCTCGTCGTACAGCGAACGCGCGCTCCAGCGGCCCGCCACGGTCACGTTGCCGCGGTGCAGCTTCAGGCGGATCTCGCCCGTCACGCGCTTCTGCGTGACGTTCACCAGCGCGTCCATCGCCACCCGCTCGGTGGTCCACCAGCGGCCCTCGTACACGAGGTCCGCGTAGCGCGGCGCCATCATGTCCTTGAGCGCCAGCGTGCGGCGGTCCAGCGTGAGCTGCTCCAGCTCCGAGTGCGCGGCATAGAGCAGGGTGCCGCCGGGCGTCTCGTAGATGCCGCGCGACTTCATCCCCACCATCCGGTCCTCCACCAGGTCGATGCGCCCCACGCCGTGCAGCCCGCCGATCTGGTTCAGCCGCTCGATGATCCGCACGGGCGAAAGCGCCTCCCCATCCACCGAGACGGGGTAGCCTTCCTCGAACCCGATGGTGACGTACGCGGGCACGGGCGGCGCGTCCTCGGCGGAGCGCGTCATCAGGAACAGGTCCTCGGTGGGCTCGTACGCCGGGTCCTCCAGCGGGCCGCCCTCGTGGCTCACGTGCCACAGGTTGCGGTCGCGGCTGTAGATTTTTGCCTTCGTCGCCGTCACGGGGACGTCGTGACGCGCGGCGTACTCCAGCGCGTCCTCGCGGCTGCGGATGTCCCACTCGCGCCAGGGGGCGATGACGGGGAGCTCCGGCGCCAGCGCGGCGTAGGTGAGCTCGAAGCGCACCTGGTCGTTGCCCTTGCCGGTGCAGCCGTGCGCAAGGTGCGTCGCGCCCACCCTGCGGGCGATGTCCACCTGCGCCTTCGCGATGATGGGCCGCGCCATGCTGGTACCCAGCAGGTACTTGCGCCCGTAGACGGCGCCCGCGCGCAGCGTGGGGAACACAAAGCCGGTGACGAAGTCGTCGCGCAGGTCCTCCACGTAGCAGGCGGAGGCGCCGGACGCGCGCGCCTTGTCTTCCAGGCCGCTCAGCTCCTCGCCCTGGCCCACGTCGGCGGCCACGCAGATGACGTCGGCGCCGTAGTTCTCACGGAGCCAGGGAACGATGATGGACGTATCCAGCCCGCCCGAGTAGGCGAGGACGACGCGAGGCTTGGTCATGATCGGGCGCTCCCGGTCCGTTGGTGATTCTTCTCAGTCAGGCTCTGGCGCGTTGCCACGGCCGGCTCTCTCTATCCAGCAGTGCGTGCGTGCGGAGTGGTCTCGTCCACCCTCGGCTGTGTGCTCCTCACATTTCCTCCGGCGCGGGAGTGGGGATGCGGGTGGTATCCTCTCGGGCATGGGGCCTCGAACGTCAAAACCACACCCGTACACACCCGCACCCCGCCTCATTCCGCGTCCACCGACTCCGGCACTCACGCACTCCCGCACTCAGGACTTCCCCTCACGCCGCGATCGCCTCCGAAGCCCCCACCTGGCGCACCACGGCGATCTCGTCGCACGCGGTGAGCTTGGGGCAGTTGCGGCAGTCGCTCCACACCTTGGCGGGGAACATCTCCTTCGGCACCGTGCGAAAGCCCAGGCGGTGGAAGAAGCCGTCGCGCAGGGTGAGGGCAAAGACGGTGGTGATGCCCAGCATCTCCGCGTCTTCCACCAGCCGCTCCACCAGGCGGCCGCCCAGCCCCAGCCCCTGCGTCTCCGGCGCCACGGCCAGGGAGATGATCTCCGCCAGCGTGGGCGAGAAGATGCGCAGGCCGCCGCATCCCACCACGCGGCCGTTCTCGTCCGCGGCGACCACGAACTCGCGGAACAGGCGCACCAGCTGCTCGCGGGTTTTGGGCAGCATCAGGTTCTGCGCGGCGAAGCCGTTGATCATGGGCTCCACCTGCAGCATGTCGGCGATGGTCGCGGGGCGCACGAACACCGGCGCCGACGGGTCGAACGGCGGCAGGGCGATGACAGCGGCCTCCGCCGCGGGGGGCGCGATCTGTACTAGCATCCGATCGCCTCCTCCAGCAGGGCCACGCCACGGCGCAGCTCGTCGTCCCCGATCACCAGCGGCGGCAGCAGACGCACGACGTCCGCACCCGCGCTGCACAGCAGCAGCCCCGCGTCCAGCGCGCGGCCCACGATCGCCGCCGCGTCGTCCACCTCGATTCCCCACAGCATCCCCGCGCCACGGACGGCACGGACGCACGGCCGGCGCAGGGCCAGCGCACCCAGCAGGTCCGCCAGCAGCGTCCCCTTCGCGCGGACGCCGGGGAGGAGGGCGTCGATCTTCTTTACGGTCGCCAGAGCCGCCGAGGCCACCAGCGGCCCGCCGCCGAACGTGGTGCCGTGGTCCCCCGGCTGCAGCGCGGCGGCGACGGACTCCGTCACCAGCACCGCGCCCATGGGCAGGCCGCCGGCCAGGGGCTTGGCCAGCGTCATGATGTCGGGGGCGATCCCCGCCGCCTCGTGTGCCCACAGCCAGCCGGTGCGGCCCAGGCCCGTCTGCACCTCGTCCAGGATCAGCAGCGCGCCGTGCCTGTCGCACAGGTGGCGCACGGCCTTCAGGAACTCCGCCGGCACGGGACGCACCCCGCCCTCGGCCTGGATGGGCTCGATGATGACGGCCGCGGTGTTCCCCCTCGACAGCCGCGCCTCCAGCCCCTGCACGTCGCCCACGTCCGCGAAGCGGACGCCCGGCATGAGCGGAGCGAACGGCTCCTGGTACGCGGGACGGTCGGTCGCCGCGAGCGAGCCCATCGTCCGCCCGTGAAAGCCGCCGCGGAAGGCGACGATCTCGCGCTTGACCGCGCCGGCCCACTTGCGGGCGAACTTGATGGCGCCCTCGTTGGCCTCCGTCCCGCTGTTGCAGAAGAACACGCGGTCGGCGAACGAGTGGGCGGTGAGCCACGCCGCCAGCTCCGCCGCGGGCTGCGTGCGGAACAGGTTGCTCGTGTGCACGACGCCCGCGTCCAGCGCGCCGCGGACGGCGGCCGCCACGTCGGCGTCGCCGTAGCCCAGCGCGTTGACGGCAATGCCGCTGGTGAAGTCCAGCCAGCGGCGCCCGTCCTCCGCGATCAGCTCGCATCCCTCGCCGTGCGTAAAGACGGGCGCGGCGGGCCGGTAGACGCCCAGCAGCGACGCAGCCGGGTCCACAGGCGTGGCATTCGCCGCGATCATCGTGTCGATGGACTTCGTCTCAGTCGCCGGCATGGGCGGCCTCCTCAAGGTTCCCGATGCGCGTCCCCGCGCGTTCGTCCGTCAGCATCCCCACCTCTCCAATCCGCACCCGCGCCACCCCTTGGTTCCGGGCGCGGAGGGCGGCGCGCAGCTTGGGCCGCATCCCCCCCGCCGCCTCGCCGCTCTGCAGCAGCGCGTCGGCGGCCACGTTGTCCAGCGCGTAGGCCCACGCGCCGCCCGCCTTGACCCCCGGCACGTCGCTCACGAACAGGAGCTCCGCCGCGCCCAGAGAGGCCGCGATGCTCGCCGCCGCGTCGTCGGCGTTCACGTTCAGCCCGCCGCCGTCCGGCCCGCGCGTCAGGGGGCTGATGACGGGCGTGAGCCCCGCCGCCAGCCAGCCGCGCAGCAGCGCCGCGCGCACCCGCGTCACCTCGCCCGTGCGGCCGAGGGTGCCGCCGCGGGAGATCTCGCCCGCCAGCACCCCCGCGTCCTCGCCGCTCACGCCCAGCGCGTCCACGCCGGCGTCCAGCAGGGCGGCCACCCAGCGCTTGTTGACGGCGCCGCTCAGGACCATCCGCACCACCTCCAGCACCCGCGGCGTGGTGACCCGCAGCCCGTCGCTCCACTCCGGCTCGATTCCCAGCGCGCGCTGCAGCTCGCTCACTTCCCTGCCGCCGCCGTGCACCAGGATCGTCGGCGTCTGCGAGACGGCCAGCGCCTGCGCCACCTCGCGGATCCATCCCATGTCCTCCGCGCGGTTGCCGCCCACCTTGACCACCCGCGCCGTCACGCCAGCCCCTCCGCCTCGTTCCAGCCCATCATCAGGTTCAGGTTCTGCACGGCCTGGCCGGCGGCGCCCTTGAGCAGGTTGTCGATCGCGGCGACGACCGTCAGCATGGGCACGGAGACGTTCTGCACCGGCACGACGCCGATGGCCACGCGGTTCGATCCCACGACGTCCGCCAGCTGCGGCATCCGCCCCGTCATCACCCGGACGAAGGGTTCGGATGAATAATCATCCATCCACAGCTCCGCCGGATCGTCCACCGGCTCCGCCAGCGTGACGTAGATGGTCTCCAGGATGCCGCGCCTTACGGGCAGCAGGTGCGGGGTGAAGACCAGCTCCGGCGCGGCGCCGTCCGCCAGCGCGGAGGCCTGGGCCTTCATCTCGCGCAGGTGGCGGTGGACGTTGCCCACCGCGTACGCTCCGAACCCCTCCGCCACCTCGGCGAACATCAGCTCCCGCCTGGGGTTGCGCCCCGCGCCGGTAACGCCCGATGCCGCGTTGACGATCACCGGCGCGCTCACCAGCCCGCGCCGCAGCAGGGGCGCCAGGGCCAGCAGCGCGGCGGTGGGATAGCACCCGGGGTTCGCCACCAGCTCCGTCCCCGCGATCCGTTCCCGGTGCAGCTCCGGGAGCCCGTAGACGGCGCCGCGCGCCCAGCCCGGCGTGGCCGCACCCGGCACGCGCAGGTCGGCGGAGAGATCGATGGCACGCGCACCGGCCTGCCGCGCCCGCTCCATCCACACTGCGCTGTGGCCGTGGGGCAGGCAGCTGACGACCACGTCCACCGCGCCCAGGGGTGCGTCCTGCGCCTTTACCAGCGCCGGCCCGTCCACGCCGGGGATGACGTCGCCCAGCGGCTTGCCCGCGTCCGATTCCGAAGTGGCCCACGCGATACGGACCAGGGGATGACGGGACGCGAGCCGTGCCAGCTCGCGTCCCGTGTATCCGCCCGCCCCGAGAATTCCGATCCGCGCCGAAGCATAATTATTCATCTCAGCGCAAAGGTATACACTTCCCGCTGCGCAGTCAAGGATCTGCCCGCGGAAGTGCTGGGGGGGCGGGAGGTTGGGAGAATTTCAAGTTCGGAAACCGGGCCGCGGAGCCCGCGCGGGGCCCTCTCCCCCACCGGCCTCTTGCTCGTTCCTCGCAATCGAGGCCGCTCACCGGCGTTCATGCGCGATCGAACTCTCCCTCCCCCGCGCAGTTTGCGGGGGAGGGCCGGGG
>DATABT010000222.1:0-3059 GCA_036259455.1 Longimicrobium sp.
GGGCAACGAGCCGCTGGCCATCGGCCACCTGGACATCGACGGCGTGAACTTCGCCGGCGTCAAGGCGCTGGACGCGCGCACGACGGAGATGCAGTCCACGATCGCCCGGCAGGCGGAGCGCATCCAGCGGCTGGAGTCGGAGAACGAGGCACTGCGCGCGGGGCAGGCGGCGGCGCAGGCGCGCAACGACGAGCTGGAGGCGCGCATCGAGCGGCTGGAGGCGCTGGCCAGCCCGGTGCCCTGAGCGGCGGGTGGGGGCGCGGGGCCCCGCCCCGCGCCGGACCGCAACATTTCTTGGACGGGGCCGGACCATGACGCTTCGCTCCCTGACGAGACACGGCGCCGCGCCGGCGCTCGCCCTGGCGGCCGCGGCTCCCGCGGCCGCCCAGTCCGACATCCTTCTGCAGCTGCGCTCCGGCCCGGGCGACCGCTTTCGCGTGGACAGCGCGGGCGGGTTGGTGGCCTGGGCCGATCGGCAGCGGGATCATCCCCGCGAGCGGCACCGGGTGGGGGATGATGGGGCACCCGCGGAAGACGGCGTTCCGCGCGGGCTACGTGGCCGGAGGCCAGCGGGACGAGAGCAACATCGGCTACTACAGCGGGACGGGCGGCGCGCTGACCACGGCGGCGGGAATCTACTCCTTGGCCATGGGGAACCAGAACACGGTGGAGTCCGGCGCGCAGGCCGCGCTGGACCGGCAGCCGCGGGAGATGGAGCAGCTGCACGCGGACAACCTGGCCCTGCTGGCGCGCAACGCCCAGCTGGAGACCCGTAGCACGCAGGCGGAGGCGCGGAGCGCGGAGCTGAAAGCACGCATCGCGTGGCTGGAAGCGCTGGCCGCCGCGCAGCCGGTGCCCTGACCGGATCCGGCGCGGAGGCGTGCTCGACCCGGCGCGCCGCGACGGGTACGGCGGGCCGCAACACCAGGGGTGCCATGGCGGATTTGCGCCGCGGGTACGCGCTCCTCCGGGCGCAGACCCACGAGCCGGGCTGTCGCGCCCCGAACCTCTAGACGAAAGGATCGCCATGCATCGCTCCCTGCTCTCCCTCTGCGGCGCGCTGGCGCTCGCCTCGTTCGCGGCGCCGGCGGCCGCGCAGTCCGACATCCTGCTGCAGCTGCGCTCCGGCTCGCCCCCGGGCGACCGCTTCCGGGTGGACAGCGCCGGGGGTGTGGTGGCGCTGGGGCAGATCGGCTTAGGAATCATCCCCGCCAGCGGGGCGGGGTGGCGCATGATGTGGCACCCGCAGAAGGTGGCGTTCCGCGCCGGGTACGTGGACGCCGGCAACCAGTGGGACGAATCCAACGTCGGCTACTACTCGTGGGCGGGCGGCGCACTCAACACCGCGGCGGGTATCTACTCGTTCGCCATGGGAAACCAGAACACCGTGGAGTCCGGCGCCCAGTGCGGCATGGCCCTGGGCAGCGGAAACCACGTGTACGGCACCAGCCCCAACTTTGGCACCTGCGGCATCGCGCTGGGGCTGAACAACGACGTGCTGGACCACGTGGGCGTGGCCATCGGCCAGAACGCCTGGAGCCAGGGAGACGTGGCCGTGGCCATTGGCTACCGCGTGACCGCCGACGCCAACTACTCCATGGCCTTTGGCTACCGCGCCAGCACCAATGGCCGCACCGGCGCCAAGGTGTTCGGCGACGCGTCGACCACCGACAGCATCGAGGCGGTGGCCAACAACGAGTTCGCGGTGCGCGCGGCGGGCGGCTTCCGCTTCCGCAGCAACGCCACCCTCACCAACGGCTGCAACATCGCCGCGGGCGGCGCCTCCATCACCTGCGCCTCGTCCATGACGCTCAAGGAGAACTTCCTGGACGTGGACGGTGACGACGTACTGGCCCGGATGCGCCGCATTCCCGTGAACACCTGGAACTACATCGACGAGGGGCGGCAGTCGCGGCACATGGGCCCGTTCGCGGAGGACTTCTGGCGCGAGTTCGGGCTGGGGAACGATCCGCTGGCCATCGGCCACCTGGACATCGACGGGGTGAACTTCGCCGGCATCAAGGCGCTGGACGCGCGGACGGAGGAGATGCAGTCCACCCTGGCCCGGCAGGCGGAGGAGATCCGCGGGCTGCGGGCGGAGAACGAGGCGCTGCGAGCGAACGACGCCGAGATGGAGGCGCGGATTGCCCGGCTGGAGGCGCTGCTGGCGGCGCAGGCGCGCACACCCTGACCGGCCGCGCGGGAACGGCACCTCCCGCGCCCGGGCGCCCATCGGTGCCCGGTTTCCTTCTGCACCCGGACCCGTCATGCAACTTCTCGTAAAGACCGGCTTCGCCGCGATCGCCATCACGCTGGCCGCGGGCCCCGCGGCGGCGCAGTCCGACATCCTGCTCCAGCTGCGCTCCGGCTCCCCCGCGGGCGACCGCTTTCGCGTGGACAGTGCGGGCGGCGTGGTGGCCCTGGGCACCATCGGCCTCGGGATCATCCCCGCGAGCGGTGCCGGGTGGCGCATGATGTGGCATCCGCAGAAGGTGGCGTTCCGCGCCGGGTACGTGGACGCGGGCAACCAGTGGGACGAGTCCAACATCGGCTACTACAGCTGGGCGGGCGGCGCGCTGACCCGCGCGGCGGGGATCTACTCGTTCGCCATGGGCAACAACAACGTCGTGGAGGCGGGCGCGGCGGCCGGGATCGCCCTGGGGCAGGGGAACAGGGTGTGGGGCACCAACCCGGAATTCGGCAACTACGGCGTCGCCCTGGGGCTGAACAACGACGTACGCGACCACTCGGGCGTGGCCATCGGCAACAACAACTGGAGCGACGGCGACGCGGCCGTGGCCATCGGCTACAACAGCACGGCCGACGCGGACTACTCCATGGCCTTCGGCTACCGCGCCAGCACCAACGGGCGCACCGGCGCCAAGGTGTTCGCCGACGCCTCCATCGCCGACTCGCTGGAGGCGGTGGCCAACAACGAGTTCGCCGTCCGCGCGGCGGGCGGCTTCCGCTTCCGCAGCAACGCCACGCTGACGAACGGGTGCAACATCGCGGCGGGCGGCGCCTCCATCACCTGCGCCAGCAGCGTGACGCTCAAGGAG
>DATABT010000223.1:0-7045 GCA_036259455.1 Longimicrobium sp.
TCGCGCGGCGCACCCCGGCGGTTCGGGGATTTACGAAGTTCGGGAGACCGCCGCGGACGGGGCCGCGGCGGAACGGAGAGGACAACACCAATCGGATGGCGCAGGCGCGCTGAGGAGAACGCAAGCATGGATTACGCAGACATCTGGGCGGATACCGGCACGATCAACCGGGGCATCGTGATCTTCCTGGCGCTGATGAGCATCGCCTCGCTCTCGGTGGCGATCTGGAAATGGATGATCTTCCGCCGGATGGCCCGGGCCACCAAGCTGTTCGCCCCGGCCTTCTCCAGCGCGCTGGAGAGCGACAACATCCCCGAGGCGCTTGCCCTGGCGGACCAGTACCCCAAGAGCCACGTGGCCCGCGTGCTGGGCGAGGCCCTGCGCGAGGTGGCGCCCCTGCTGAACGATCCGCGCGCCGCCGGCGCCGCCATCGTGAGCTGCGAGCGCTCCGTGGAGCGCGAGCAGATCCTGCTGGCCAACGAGCTCAAGAGCGGCCTGGGCATTCTGGCCACCATCGGCGCCACCGCGCCGTTCGTGGGGCTGCTGGGCACCACGCTGGGCATCGTGAACTCGTTCATGGGCATGGCCGAGCAGGGCGGCGGCCTCGAGGCCGTGTCAAGCGGTATCGCCGAGGCGCTGATCGCCACCGCCATCGGCCTGGTGGCCGCCATCCCGGCGGTGTGGCTGTACAACTACTTCACCGCCCGCCTCGACACGCTCTTCTCGGAGCTGGCCTACGCCGGCCGTGAGATGATCGACTGGATGATGACTCGCCAGGCCCGCCGCGAGGTGGGTGCCGGCGGCGCTACCTACGGAGGCTGACCATGGCGGGAGGCATGGGGGGAGGCGCCTCCTTCGGCGGGTCCGTGCTCCCGAAGGTGGCGGGCGTGGACTCCGATGTGAACGCCGACATCAACGTCACGCCGATGATCGACGTGATGCTGGTGCTCCTCATCATCTTCATGGTGGTGACGCCGGCGCTCGCGTACGAGGCCAAGCTGCCCAAGGCCAAAATGTCGGCGCCCGAGAAGGAGGAGCGGGTCACGCTGGGGATCGACAAGGACGGCCAGTACTGGATCGAGGACGTCCCCAACCCGGGGCCCATTCCCCTGAACCAGCTGGAGCAACGCCTGCGGGAGACGTACGCGGCACGGGGCAACCCCGACGACCACACGCTCTACCTGAAGGCCGACAACAACGTGGAGTACTCGGTGGTGCTCAGCGCGATCGACGCGGCCCGCATGGCCGGCGCGCGGCGCGTGGGCACGATCACCGAGCTCCCCAAGGGCGCTCGCGTCACTCGCGCCGAATGATGCCGTCCGTCCGCTCCGCGGCGCGGGGCGGGCACCGACAACCGACTTGGAGGGATTGATCCCATGGCAATGGGAGTTGGCGGGAGCAAGGGCGGCAGCATGAGCGAGATCAACATGACGCCCATGATCGACGTGCTGCTCGTGCTGCTCATCATCTTCATGGTGGTGCAGCAGGGGTTGCAGCGCGGTCTGAGCGTTCAGGTGCCGCCGCCCAAGGAGAAGGAAGAGATCGCCCAGAAGCCGCCCGACGACCAGCAGATCGTGCTGGAGGTGGAGCCGGGGCCCACGTACTTCGTGAACAAGCAGGAAGTGCAGCCGGCCAACCTGGAGACGTTCCTGCGCGACGTGTTCGCGGAGCGCGCCCGCAAGGTGATCTTCGTGAAGGGCGCGGAGAACCTGACGTACGGCGAGGTCATTCGCGCCGTGGACGCCAGCCGCGCGGCCGACATCACGCTGGTGGGCCTGGTGCCGCGTCCCGAGCAGGGGCCGGCCACGGTGACCCCCGCAACGCAGTAAAGCCGGTCTTCTTTCCGGATCCTTTGGAGCCGGCGGTCCCTCTCGGGCCGCCGGCTCTTTTGGCGGGCAGAGCCTCACGCGGAGAAAAGCGAGGACGCGGAGGGGCGCTCGGCGTGCCTCCGCGTCCTCTTGCCGTTTCTCCGCGCCGGCTCCGTCTTCGCCGTCAGAATCTCCGCGCGTCCATCCGTTCCTCATCAAACACCAGACGATGGAGGGATGGATGCAGAACCTTCCCGGCCGCACGCGCGACGAGCTCGCGTCGTCCATCAACGTCACGCCGATGGTGGACGTGATGCTGGTGCTGCTCATCATCTTCATGGTGGTCACCATCACGCTGCCGTTCACCGCCCGCCTGCCGCGGGCCCGCACCGCCGATCCGGCCGCGGAGGCCCGCGTCACGCTGGGGATCGACGTGCACGGACAATACTGGATCGGCCGCGTTCCCGTGCCTTCGGCGGAGCTGCGGGCGCGCCTGGAGGCGGCGTACGCGGGGCGCGGCGGCGACGACGTGCTCTACCTCAAGGCGCACGACGCGGTGCCGTACGCGGCCGTGCTGGACGCGGTGGAGGCGGCGCGGCAGGCGGGGGTGCGGCAGGTGGGCGTGATCACGGAGCAGGCGCGGGAGGACTGACGGGCGGGTCCGGGGGATGCCGGGCTGCGATTCACGGTGAATGCGAGGAGGAGGCGATGGCGATGACGACCGGCGGCCGCAGAGGCGGCGGCATCAGCGAGATCAACGTGACGCCGATGATCGACGTGCTGCTGGTACTGCTCATCATCTTCATGGTGATGCAGCAGGAGCTGCAGCGCGGGCTGAGCCTGCAGGTGCCGCCCCCGAAGGACGCACCGCCCGTTCCGGCGCAGCAGGTGAACCTGGTGCTGGAGCTGGAGCCCGGCGGGCGCTACCTGCTGAACCGCCAGCCCATCGCGCCGGAGCGGCTGGCGCAGGAGCTGGGCGCCGTCTTCGCGGACCGGGCGCGCAAGGTGCTGTTCGTGGCAGGCGCGGAGACGCTGCCGTACGGCGAGGTGATCGCCGCGGTGGACGCGAGCCGCGAGGCCGGCGTGCAGGTGGTGGGGCTGGTGCCGCGGAGCTGATCGCGCGGAACGGCGGGAGGGAAAACGCTCGAGGCGCGGAGAGGATTCTCCGCGCCTCGCTGCGTTCGTGTCACGACCTCAGTCCATCACTCCGTCACCGCTGTCCCGGCTGGCGCCAGCTGACGGCCTGGAACCGGCCCTGCTCCAGCCGCGAGGTGCCGCGCGGTCCCTGCAGGGTGAGCGACACCGTGCCGGTGACCGCGCCGCTGGCCCGGTCGATGTGCTCGATGCTGACGGTGCCGGAGGTCACGGCCGCGTGGTATCCGATCACGTCGCCGCCGAAGATCTCCCAGTAGCCGCTGCCGAGGCCGTGCTGGGAGCCCGTGACCAGCGTGTAGACGCCCGGAGCCGTCTCCTGGATCTCCAGCCGCAGCTGCTGGTGCGGTGCGTCGCGGCGGTCGGAGTGGACGTGGATGGTCTCGCCCAGGACGTCGGATTGCGCGTTGCCCGCCCACGGCTGGCCGTCGAGCACGGCGTCCATGCGTCCCTGGCGCACGGCCTCCGTGGGCGTGCCATCGCAGCCGCCCGAGGTGATGATGATGCCCAGCAGGGCGAGCAGCTTGATGCGGTTCATGGCTGGATGCGTCGCGGTGGTGATCGGGGCCGTTTGCGGGAGAACGCGCGCGGCACCGCGGTTGGGACAGGCCGCTACCAGTCCATCCCGGCGGAGACGAGCACCCCCAGGCCGGGGCTGAAGTCCGTGTATCCCTTGACGACCTCCGCCAGCAGCCAGCGCCGTCCGCCCGCGCGCACGCCCAGCCGCACCTCGCCCAGCGACTCGTTGCCGCGGATCTCGCTGTGCCCGGTTCCCACCTGCTGGCCCAGAACGGTGAGCATGGGCTGGAGAGGGCCGCCCGCGTACTCCGCGCGGACGGCGTAGATCAGCAGGTCGTCCTGCTCGAAGTCGCGCTCTCGCGTGCCAAAGATGCCGATCCCCGCCTCGCCCTGCACGGCGACGCGGCCGCGCACCGTCCGCCCGCCCAGCGTGGCGAAGAAGTCCGTGGCGTCGCGGTCCAGCCCCACGGTGTTGTCGGTGGTCGGCAGCCGCGCGCCGAAGCGGAGCGCGGCGGCGACGGGGGCGCCCTCGTTCGTCAGCCGCACGGTGGTGAGCACGCGGTAGTCGCCGGCGTCGCGGCGTTCGCCGTCGTCGTCCGCCACCACGTCCGGCTCCGCGGGCGCGAAGCGCGACTCCTCGTCGAACAGGCGCCGCGCCGTGCCGCCCGCCTCCAGCACCACGCGCCCCGTGCGCCAGAACGCGCGAAAGTTACCCGCCTCCACCAGCGTTCCCTCCGTCCCCGCGAGGGACGCGCGCTGGTCCGCCAGCCACCCCGCCCCCACCTGCGCCGACACCGTGCGCAGGCCATCGAACATCCGCCACTCCAGCGGCTCCAGCGGCCGCAGCTGGACGTGCGCGGCGGGCGCGTATGCGAGAACGGCGAGGGTGATGCAGGCGGCGGTGCGGAGTTGCGTCTTGTGCATCTGGCTAGAAAAACATCGGAGAATTGTTCTTGAGGGAGTACCGCGCCGTACCTGGATGAGACGCCACCGCCTGCGCACGACCGGACGGTTACGCACGTGCAGGTGCGGCGTGGCAAAGGGTGTTGAAAAATGGTTCATCGGGGATTTCGTTGCACGCACGAAGTCTGTGCCGTGAGCTGTCATTTCGAAGGAGGCGCCCGCGAGGACTTGCCTCATGCAGGATCTTGTGCGCCGACTGAGAAATCTACTCACCCACGCTCATGGCTGGCCGCACGTCCCGGGACCCGCCTCCGATGCGCCGCACGGAAGCAGGGCGAGGACCGAGCCGTGGGCCGGATCACCAGCACGGATGAGTAGATTTCTCAGTCGGCGCCATGGAAATCCTGCACGGGCTGAGTTCGGTGGCAGGCGCCTCCTTCGAAATGACAGTTCGGCGTCGGTCTGTTTACCTGCAACAAAATCGACGAAGAACCTGAAAAACGAGGGACCGGGACGTTGCTTCGTGGGCAAGGTCCCTTCGTCGCGCCGAACGCGTTGTGCACCATGCAGTTCCGTGAAGGCGCTCCCTCGGGATGACGTCACCTGCTTCTCGGTGGATGAATCTTAAACATGCTCTGAATGGAAAAGGGATCCAGGCGAGGTCGCCGAGCGGGGCCCGGCACCTGCCCGGGCTACCAGATTCTCAGTCGGCGCCACGGGTTCCTGCACCGGCGGTGATCACGCGGGCGCCTCCTTCGAAATGACAGCCGTGGCGTCCACGACTTTCGTTCGACGGGGTGCGTAGCGCCGGATGACTCCGAGATCAAGCGTTCTCGGCTACGGATACTGTGTGGTCACTCTCCCTGCTGCAAGCCTGGAATCCAGCGGTCCAGGCTGGCCAGCACCCTGGGAGCGCGGGTCAGGACCTCGTCGGGGTAGCCGAGGGCGCGCTTGAGCTCGATGTCGCGCTGCATGCGGTTGCGGATGCGCTCCAGCCGCACCACCTCGCGCGAACCCAGCTGGCGCGCGTAGTAGAACGCGTTCGACGGCACGGGAAAGTCGCTCCCGTGAAGGGTGCGCTCCACCAGCTGCGCGTCGCGCGCGAAGCGCGGCAGGTGCGCAAAGCGCGACGGGTTGCTGATGCCGCTGTTGTCTACCCACAGGTGCTCGAAGCGCTCCAGCATCCGCCGGAGCATGGGCACCTGGTCCGGGTCGCGCGCGTAGGTCACGGGCGCGGCGGTGTGCGCCACGATCATCCGCACCCCCTCCTCCAGGGGAAACAGGACGCGGCGCAGGTCCTTGAGGTCCGGCGAGACCTGCGCGAAGGTCTGCTCGCTGCCGCCGGAGTGAACCAGGATGGGGATGCCCGTCTCCGCCAGCCGCCGGTAGAAGCGCCCGAGCGAGCGGTCACCCGGGTCGATGTCCTGCGTGGCCGGAAGCCACTTGATGAGCACGGCGCCGCCCTCGATGGCCTCCTCCAGCGCGTCCAGCGCGTCGCGCCGGTGCGGGTTCACGGAGGGGCCGGGGAGCAGCTCCGGGTGCCGGCGGCAGACCTCGAGCACCCACGATGTCGGAATGATCATCTGCGAGCGCGCCAGGTCCAGCCCGCCGGCGCGGTCGTACACGCCGTCGAAGCCCAGCGCCACGGCATAGTCCAACTCGCTGCGCCGCACCCGCTCCGCCAGCTCCGCCGCCCACTCCGCGTCCGCGTGACCGGCGTCCGCGGGACGGTGGCGCAGGCGCAGCAGCCTGTACGTCATCCGCCGCGTGAACGCGGGCGAGACCCAGCACCCCGAGCCGTCCGTTCCCTGGCCGGCCAGGTGCACGTGGCAGTCGATCCTGGGTGGATTCACACCGCCTCCCCGGCGGGATGCATGGCGTGGAGCCATCCGGTCACGGTGCTCAGGGTGTCGGGATCGAACGGAAGGCTGTAGTGCGTGGCGCGCGTCAGGCCGCGGAAGTTGCCGCCCGCGCGCATCATCCGCCCGGAGAGCCCGAGTCCCTGCCCGGCGGGTACCAGTGCGTCCGCGTAGCTGTAAACGAGCAGGGTGGGGACGCGGATGGATTCCACGCGCCGCTCCAGGTCCATGTCCGCCAGCAGGCGCCGCACGGCGGCCACGTAGCTCCATGCGCGGCGGTCCGCGTCCGTCCGCCGGAAAGGATAGGCCGCGCGCTTCACCGGCCCGAAGGCGGGGACGAGGCCCCACAGCCCGTAGTGCTCGCGCTGCGTGAGCGTCGCGCGGGTAAAGAAGCCGCGCACCTCCGTGATCGCCGTCCGCGCGCCGATGCGCACGTCCACCGGCGCGGAAAGGATGGTCGCCGAGACGGCGCGGTCCAGCGCGCCGGACGCGAGCGCATCCAGCACCAGCGATCCCCCCAGGCTGTGCCCGATCAGGTGCAGCGGCAGCTCCGGGCCGCCGCGCTCCGCCTGTTCCGCCGCGGCGGCCACGCACGTCCGCACGGTGTCAGGCGCAAAGACGGTGGTGCTGCCGCAGCCGTGCCCGTCCAGATCGAACGAGAAGACTTCGTGTCCGTTCCGCAGCAGGGCCCGGAACAGCTCCAGCAGCGGATACACGGCGTCGTTCCCCGCGCCGTGGGCCACGAGCACGCGCGCGCACGGCGCCGGGCGCGGGCGCAGGCGCACGGCGCACACGTCGCCGCCC
>DATABT010000224.1:0-4503 GCA_036259455.1 Longimicrobium sp.
GCTCGCCGCCGCCCGGGCCGCCGTGGGCGGCGGCGCCGAGGACGGCGCGCTCCCCGTCCGCGACGTGCTCCGCGCCCCGGCGGCTGGCCGGGTGCTCGCGGTGCACCGCCGCAGCGAGGGTTACGTGGGCCCGGGGGAGCCGCTGCTGGAGATCGGCGACCCGGAGCGGCTGGAGGTGCGCGCCGACGTGCTCTCGCAGGACGCCGTGCGCATCCGCCCGGGGACCCCGGTGCTCCTGGAGCAGTGGGGGGGCGACGCCCCGCTCCGGGCCGTGGTGTGGCGGGTGGAGCCGCAGGGGTTCACCGAGGTGTCGTCGCTGGGGGTGGAGGAGCAGCGCACCGCGGTGGTCGCCGGGCTGGTGACGCCGCCCGCCGTGTGGGCCTCCGCGCTGGGCTCCGGCTACCGCGTGCTCGCGCGCTTCGTGGTGTGGGAGGGGCGCGGCGTGCTCCAGGTCCCCACCAGCGCCCTCTTCCGCGCCGGGGACGGCTGGGCGGTGTTCGTGGTGGAGGGCGGCCGGGCGGTCCGCCGGCCCGTGGCCGTGGGGCGGCAGGCCGGGCTGGCGGCGCAGGTGGTGTCCGGCCTCCGGGAGGGGGAGACGGTGGTGGTCCACCCGGGGAACGAGCTGGAGGACGGCGTCCGCGTGCGGGCCGCCGCGGAGGAGTGACGCGGGATCCGCACGGGCTGAGAGACAACCGGGTGCTTCGACAGGTGCTCCAACCGCAGGATCATCCCACCCTCACCTTCGGGGGTTCATCTCCCCTTGGCAAGATTCTCTGCTCTGATACGAATCTAGTCTCCATACCATCTTGCTGGTGAGGACAGATGTTGCGTCCCGATGGACCGCCCTGCATCATGTACATAGGTGCCGTTCTCTTCACCAGAGAGGCCGTTAATGAATCAACCATCATTCGATGCCACTCCCGCGTCCCCTGCATCTGATGCTGGGCCGTTCGGTGACAACACAGGCGAAAGGGCATTAGAGGCGCTCGTCAGGCGGCTCACCGACAATTACTTCGACGTCTCGTTCGACTACGGCAAGCCAGATTCCGAGCTGCAGGAGGAATACCGGCGCGTGTTCCCTTCCGCAACGCGTGATTTCCAGAGTGACCGCCGGTGCCGAAACATCATCCTCGTGGGGGCCGGTGCCAGCTTCGCCGCGTTTGGCAGGGAGCGGTTTCCGCTCGCTCAGGATGCGATCAAACGCTTGAAGAAATACCTGGGCGTTCGCGGCCTAATGGATGCCCTGCGTTATTCCGACGGCGGCGCAAAGCCTGGAGAGGACAGGCTAACCGAAGAAGAAGAGAGGGTGAAGCTTCTGACGGGAATCGCTTCGCCGAAGCACGACTTTGAGAGCCAGCTTGCGATATACTCCAAGTTCTTCACGCCGAGACAGGTACGCGCTGCCATTCAGAAGATCTACCTCCAGCGGTACTACCCCCACCTAGTGTTTGAAACCATCTCACACCTGCTGAAGCATCGATTCGTAGACGCCGTGATCAGCTACAACTTCGATGAGCTGCTCGACCAGGCGATCGAAGAGGAACTGGGTGGAAGCGAGTACCGGGTCGTAATCAGCGATGGGGATACCGCCGACCTGAGCCGTTTCGTCGTGGACGAGCAACTCAAGGTGCCTTTGTACATCAAGCCGCACGGGACAGCCAGCCACAAGAGCTCACTGCGCTTCACCAAGGACGACTACGTGGGGATGCCTCGTGACTTGCAGGTGTTTACCCGCAAAATCCTTCACGGCGACACCCGTGAGGACCCCGACACTCAGCGCGAGCGATTCCACGTGAATCTGATCTGCATCGGGTTCGCGTTCTCCAGCGTCGAGCTACTCCACTCGCTCCGCAAACACCGTGGGCTCTCGGTGTTCCATATCAATACACATTGCGCGATGGACGACATCGAGCGCCAGATAAACACTCAACTCAAGGAAGTGAAGGCGGAGCACTTTTTCCTGGCCATCCAGCCTCCTGATGCGAAGCAGATCAAGCAGCCGCCAGAACGGGTGTGGCAGTCGTTGGAGGAGTTGTTTAGAGAATTGCCCAGGAGAATTGCGGGTCGCTTCGACGAACTGTACCGACCGCGATCACTGGACCGTCACCATTTCATTCACGCGCTGCTTTTCCGGCTTCGCCAGCCGGGCGAGTTCCTAAGTGAAGTAGGTGCGAGCGAAGAAGACCCTGCCCGCAGTTGGCCGTACGGCTCGGGCATCCGGGTGCCGGTGGAGGACAAGCACTATCACTACGCACGGCTCTGCGTGGAAATCGCAATCGCGCTTGCAAAGGGGAATGGGCGCATTGACCTGACCGGAGCGATGCTCGACCGGGTTGGCACGTACTACAAGCAGTGGCGTGACTGCGAGACGGGGGAGGGCCGTCCCCTGCGCGACGTCTGCACCACGACGTTTGGTCTGACCGAGAGGTACGGGTTCAGCCGCACGATCTACGCGCTCCGGCCGAGTGACCTTCTCACGGCAGATGGCGACACTTTCGCTGACCGTGCGGCGAACTTCATCCTCGACCACCTCATGGCTGCGCTGAACAGCATTGATGACGCACTACTCGCAGACCACCTGAGAAACTTCGAGGCTGGACTACGAAGGTCCGAGTTGCAGGGACATCTTCGTGCGCTCCTGGATTCCGACGCGCATGACGTGGCTCCCACGTTCGATCTGTGCAGCCTCGTGCTGGTCACCGAGCCGCGACACGCGTCGGCACGAATCGACCCGCGCCGGAACGTGCTCAATACCAGCCTGAGCTTGACCTCACGATTTCAGGAGATGGTGCGCACAGACCACTGGCACCTGCTGCTGGCGATCAGCGAACAAGGTAAGATACTGGACAAGCTGGCGAAGTCGCTGGCCGCAGCTGGCGGAAACGCTGCCGAGAGAGAGGCGGGTTCCGAACCCCTTCAGATCCGTAAACGGATCAGTGTCATCGTGGCGGATGACCCGGAGAACGAACAACTGCAAAAGAGGTTACGCGAGCACACCGAAACCGGCCTGCTCCTACCCGATGCGAAGTACCGGCTTCCATTCTGGGCACACAACAATCATATGGTAATCGCCATGCGCATGGAGTTCGACCGCGGAAGCCAGACTCCGGTGCGTTGGACTCCCGTGCGTGCGATCGCCTACAAGAAGCTGGCGCTGTCGCCGAAAGTGAACCCTATCCTCGTGGAGCAACGGGAAGATCTCGACCGGCTAGTGACCATGTACTTCGGCTATGTGGCAAAGGCACTACAGTACGGAAGCGGGGCCGATCACCGCCTAGGTGTTCCGGACGTGGATGTCGAAGCGGTTGCCCCGCTTCAGGAGCGGTTGCTGGACGAGTGGTGGCATACGATGGTGAACGGCTCGAAGATCCTACCTGCTCGCCAGCTGATAGTCGGTGACTTCTCGCTTCCGGGTCATGGTGCAGATCTGTCGCCGAGTTGACGAGGTCGACAGTGAACGAGTCTGGGGCAGAGAGCAGGCTCGTGACGCTTGTGAAACCGCCGTGAGGGCGGATGTCCCACCGGCGTAGGTCTGCCGCCCCGGAAGCCGAACGGCTCACCACCGTCGGGCTGCTAATCCTTCCATCAAATCCACAGGTGCTCATGATCCATGCTGTGTCGACGGTCTCGATCGCCCCGACTTCCGTGTTGACCACCGCCTTCTCACTGCATCCTACGGGAGCACCCCACCCCCTCCGCGCCTGACTCTCCAGGGAACACACGACCTGCCCCAACTGGGCGCCCGCGTGAGGGATGCGCGCCCGGTAGGGCGAGACCCGACAGCCGTACCGTCTGGTCCCGGCTGTGTTGGACACGGTCGTTTCATGTCCTACGCAGCACGCAGCCCGACCCTAGCGCCGGCGAAGGGCAGGCCCAACCCCGCAGTTCGACCGTCACTCCTCCGGGACGGCGGCGGCGGCCGGCTCGGGGCGGCCGCCGGTCATCAGCGCCAGCGTGCTCCCGACGATGAGCACGGCGCCGCCGGCGCTCCAGGCGTCGGGGACCTCGCCGAAGAAGAGCGCGCCCCAGGCGGCCGCGAACACCACCTGCAGGTAGCCGACGGCGGTGGCGCGTCCCGCCCTCTCCATCTGCAGGCCGCGCGTCATGTAGACCTGCGCCACCTGCGTGGTGGCCCCCACCGCGAGGAGCACGAGCCACTCCAGCGGCGTCGGCCAGCGCGCGCCGGCCCCCACCAGCAGGGGGATGGTGAGGGGGACGGTGAGCAGGGGGAGGTAGAAGACCACGGTGAGCGGGTGTTCGTCGCGGAGGGTGCGGATGGTGGTGTAGGCGGACGCGCTCCCCATCGCCCCCGCCAGCGCGACGGCCACGTACACCGGCTCCAGGCCGGCGCCGCCCCCGAAGAGCACCGCCGGGCGCGTCACCAGCACCACGCCGGCCAGGCTGGCCAGCACGCACGCGGCCTCGCGGCGGCCCATCCGCTCCCCCAGCAGCGCGCCGGCCAGCAGCGCGGTGAACACCGGGTTCATGTACTGGATGACGGTG
>DATABT010000225.1:0-2448 GCA_036259455.1 Longimicrobium sp.
GGCTCCAAGACGTGTAGCCAGCCCCTCGGTTTGGAGAGAAGGTCCTTCGGTCGCGCCCAGCGGCTGAGTGACTCTGGATTGGGCGCGGGCGCTCCGTCAGGATGACGTCGTCGGGAGTGCGCGCGAGAGGATTGGCAACACCTCTCAGGAAGTCGTATATCAGATTCCGCGAGTGACGGTCAGTCCGGGATGCGCAGCTTCTGGCCGGGCTGAATGTGGTCGTCCTCATCCAGGTCGTTGGCGCGGCGCAGGTTCTCTACCGTGGTCTCGTAGCGCCGCGCGATCCCCCACAGCGTCTCGCCGCTCCCCACCGTGTGCTCGCGGCGGGCGGGCGGGCGGGCGACGGTGGAGAGCGCCGGCCGCTCCGAGGACGTCCGCCGGCCGGACGCGGACTCGGTGGATGACCGCCGCTCGCCCCCCGGTGCCGACGCCGCCGTCCGGCTGCCCGGCGCGGCCGATCCCGTGCGGCTCCCCGCCTCTCGCGACGCGCTGGACGACGCTCCCGACGACGCGCGGCTGCCGGCCTCGCGCGACGAGGCAGAGGACGAGGCCGTGGCCGACGAGGCGCGGGGGATGCGCAGCGTCTGGCCGGGGCGGATGGTGGCATCCTCGTCCAGGCCGTTCGCCTCGCGCACCGCGTCCACCGTCGTATCAAAGCGCCGCGCGATCCCCCACAGCGTCTCGCCACTCTCCACCGTGTGCGTGCGCGCCGCCGGCGAGGACGATTCACCGCTCCGCGACGACGACGACGCGGACGAGCGGGTCGATCCACCCTCCTGCCGCGCCCCCGACGCCTGCCGCGAGGAGGACGAGGACGAGGAGGAGGCCGGTCCACTCCGCCGCTGGGACGGGTTCGCGCTGCGCTCGAACGTGCTCGACCTGCTCCGCCGCTCGGCCGACGAGCCGGACTCCCCGCGGCGCGTGCTGGACGCCGACGCCTCGCGCTGCGACGAGCTGGCGCTGCGCTCGGAACTGCCCGAGGAATTCCGGCGCTCGGAGGAGGCCGAGGACTCGCCGCGGCGCGAGGCGGACGTCGAGGCGCCCCCGGTACCCGGCGCGGGGTCGCCCAGCACGCGCGGGCCGCGGCGCGCGACGCGCTCCACGGGACGCGCATCCAGCACGCGGACGGCGTCGGCGTACAGGCGCACGCGGTCGCCGGCGCGAAGGTTGTCGAGGTTGGCGGACAGGTTCAGCGCGCGGATGCGATCGGCCGGCACGCCCGAAAGTTCCGCCAGCCGCGACAGCGACTCGCCCTCGCGCACGCGGTAGGTGGCGTACCCGCCGCGCTGCCGGAACTCCGACGACGCAAAGGCCTGCTGCAGCGGCGTGCCCTGCCCCAGCGGCACCCAGACCCAGTAGTTGCGTGGGGCGACCTGCCGGAGCAGGTGCGGGTTCAGGTCGGTGAGCTCGCTTACCGGCAGGTTGCCCATCACCGCCAGCACGGCAAGCGGCGTGGCCAGGTCCACGTGCACGCTGTCGTACGCGAACCGCCGCCCCGCCGGGTTGGGCGCCGGGTACCCGAAGCGGGTGGGATCCCTGGCGATGATGGTCACCGCGTACAGCCGCGGCACGTACCGGCGCGTCTCCTGGGCCAGGTTGCCGCGCGCCGCCACGTCCCAGAAGTCCGTGGCGCCGTACCGGCTCAGCGCGCGGCTGATGCGCCCCTCGCCCGCGTTGTACGCGGCGGCCGCCAGCGCCCAGTCGCCGCCCATGCGCCGGTGCAGGTCACGCAGGTGGCGCGCGGCGGCATGCGTGGCGCGCACCGGGTCCATCCGCTCGTCCACCAGCGTGTCGATGCGCAGCCCCATCCCCCGCCCGGTGGCCGGCATGAACTGCCACATCCCCACCGCCCCGGCGTGGCTGCGCACCGTGGCGCGGTAGCCGCTCTCGATCATCCCCAGGTGGTGCAGGTCGCGGGGGATGCCGTATGAGGCAAAGACGTCGCGCACCCACTCGTCGTAGCGGTCCGCCTGCCGCAGCCAGCTGCCCACGACCTCATGGCGCTGGTAGACGAGGAACTCCAGTTCCATCCGCACCCACTCGTTGGCCACCAGCGGCAGGTCGTACTGCGCGTTCCCCAGCAGGTCCGCGCCCACCGCCGTGGCGGCGCCGCGCAGCTCCAGCCCCTCGTCCACCGGCGTGACCGTCTCCAGCACGGGCGCGGCCGGCGCCGCCTGGGCGGCGGGTTCCGCCGCGGGAGCCGGGACGGACGCCAGCGGCTGGCGGCCGGGCGCGCACGCTGCGCTGAGCGCGAGCAGGAACAGTCCTGCGGCGGACTTCAGGTACATCGGCCTTCGTCTTCCAGGGATTGCGGCGGATCCGGAGACGCCCGCGGGGCGCCGCCCGCGCGCGAAGGTAGTGCGCAACGCGGAGTCAAGCCAGACTGGCGTCGGATGGAATGATGCGGGGCCCTCACCCGCGCGCTCAGGCTCGCACCCTCTCCCGGGG
>DATABT010000226.1:0-2693 GCA_036259455.1 Longimicrobium sp.
GGAAGATGATAGACTTTCCGCGGAAGATGAGACGGCGGGCAGACTTGCGGATTGACGACGAGATGGCGGACGCGGCGCTGACGGGGATTCGGGCGGTACTGTACGACTTCGACGGAACGCTGGCGGACAGCACCGAGCTGATCATGCGGTGCTACCGCCACACCATGCGCACGCACCTGGGCAACGTGCCGCCGGACGAGGTGTGGCTGAGCGGCTTCGGGATGACGCTGGAGTCGCAGATGCGCCGCTTTGGCCGGCATCCGGACGAGGTGGAGGCGATGCTGGACACGTATCGTGCGTTCCAGAACGTGATCCACGACGACCTGCTGCGCCCCTTTCCCGGCGCGGCGGAGACCGTGGCGGAGCTGGAGCGGCGCGGATACGGGCTGGCCATCGTCACCAGCAAGCACCGCCGCGCGACCCTGCGCGGGATGCAGCTGTGCGGGCTGGTGAGCCACTTCGACGTGATCGTCACCCCCGAAGACGTGGCCGAGCCCAAGCCGCACCCGGAGCCCGTGCTCGCAGCGCTGGAGAAGCTGGGCGTGGAGCCGCACGAGGCGCTGTTCGTGGGCGATTCGCCGCACGACGTGGCCGCCGGCCGCGCCGCCGGCACCCGCACCGCCGCCGCGCTCTGGGGCCCTTTCCCGCGCCAGGCGCTGGAAGACGCCGCCCCCGACGCCTTTCTGCGCGAGCAGCGCGACGTCCTGCGCCTGGTGAACGGCCGCGGCGCCGGTGCGTGAGAGGGTGCCACCCCGGCAACCGGGCCGCCGAAGCACCGGAGCCGGCCCCGCGCCGCGGCGATTGAAGTTGACATCGCGGCTGAGACAACGTGACGTCCGCGTGCGCGGACCGTTCACCTGGGCGTCGGCGCGGTGCACCAGAGCCGCGTTCGAGCAGGTGAAGCCCCGCGCGGTTTGCGGGGCTTTCCGTTTTCGTTGCGGCGGCTTCAGCCGCTCCGGCGAGGAGGCCGCAAATGCGCATCCCGAAAGCCCGCGTGGCCTCGAACAGGCCGGCGGCGTCGCGTTTGAATGGAAACGGAGCGGGGACTACTTGATGAAGCGGTAGGTGATGCGGCCGCGGTGCAGATCGTACGGGGACAGCTCCACCGTAACCCGGTCGCCGTCCAGGATGCGGATGTAGTTCTTGCGCATCCGGCCCGAGATGTAGCACAGCAGCTCGTGCCCGTTTTCCAGCTTTACACGGAAGTTGGTGTCGGGAAGCACTTCCGTGACCACGCCCGCCAACTCGATGACGTCCTTCGCCACGAGGCCCGCGCTCCTGGATGGGTATTCTGCCGGGTAGGTCGGCCGGGAACGGCCGGAAAGGGATTACGCAGGAATATAGACGCTCCCGCCCGTCCGCAAGGTTTTCTCCGCCCCGCTTTGCCATCCCCGCCCCCGAACGCTATGTTGCGCGCCCTTCAACGCCCCCGCACAGGGCGCGAGGGTGCATTCCATCCACCGAGTCACGAGTCTTTCTGCCATGCGGATGCTGGTGCTGGGGGCGGGGCTGCAGGGTTCCGCCTGCGCCTACGACCTGCTTGCCTATACAGACCACGACGTGGTCATCGCCGACCTGAACGTCGACGACCTTCCCGCGTTCCTGCACCCCTACCTGGGCGGCCGGCTCACGGCGGTGCAGGTGGACGCCAACGACCGCGCCGGCGTGCGAAAGCTGATGGAAGGCGTGAGCGCCACCATGAGCGCCTTTCCGTACTACTTCAACCACGGGATGACCGTGGCCGCGGTGGACGCCGGCTCGCACTTCTGCGACCTGGGCGGCAACACGCAGATCGTGCAGGACCAGAAGGCGCTGGCGCCGCGCGCGGTGGAGAAGGGCGTGAGCGTGGTCCCGGACTGCGGGCTGGCGCCCGGGATGGTGAACATCCTGGCCGAGCACGGCATCAACCAGCTGGACCAGGTGCAGTCGGTGCGCATCAAGGTGGGCGGCCTGCCGCAAAAGCCGGAGCCGCCGCTGAACTACCAGGTGGTGTACAGCCTGGAGGGCGCGCTGGACTACTACACCACGCTCTCCTGGGTGCTGCGCGACGGCAGGCAGACGCAGGTGAAGGCGCTGTCGGAAATCGAGCACATCGACTTTCCCGGCATCGGCACGCTGGAGGCGTTCCACACCGCCGGTGGCCTGTCGACGATGGCGCAGCGGTACGAGGGCAGGATCCCCACCATGGAGTACAAGACGCTGCGCTTTCCCGGCCACGCGGAGATGATGGCGGTGATGCGCGACATCGGCCTGATGGACCTGCAGCCGATCGACGTGAAGGGGACCAGGGTCGTGCCGCGCGACGTCTTCATCTCCATCGTGGGCCCGAAGCTGAAGAAGGACTATCGCGAGAGCCCGGACCAGGTGGCGCTGCGGGTGGAGGCGGAGGGCATCCACAAGGGCGAGCACGTGCTCTACCGCTTTGACCTGCTGGACAAGTACGACGAGGACACCGGGATCACGGCGATGATGCGCACCACCGGCTTCTCGCTGGCCATCACCGGCGCCATGCAGGCCGCGGGCAAGGTAAAGCCCGGCGTGCGGACGCCCGACGAGGCGATGCCGCCCCGCGAGTACATCGCCGCCCTGGCGGAGCGCGGCGTGGTGATCCAGGAGAGCCGCGTGGTGCTGCGGTAGGACGGCGGTACGAGGGTACGAGGGTGCGGAAGGGGCCCGGCGCGCTTGCCGGGCCC
>DATABT010000227.1:0-1618 GCA_036259455.1 Longimicrobium sp.
CCCTATTCCCTATTCCCTATTCCCTATTCCCTATTCCCTGCCGTCACCGGTCCAGCCCGCCCGAAGCGCCGACCATTCCGCCGCGCGCGCCGGTCAGCCACGCCACGGCCGCCTCCTGCATGACGGCCTCGCCGCCCCAGCCCGCGAGCAGGTTGCGCACGGTGGGAATGTCGTCCGCCAGGCGCGGATGGCTGAAGAGGACGACGGTCACCTCCGGGTGCGCCGCCGTGAGCCGCCGCACGCGCTCCTGCGCCGCCACGCTGATGCCGGGGCGCCCCTTCCACGCGCGGATGTCGGAGTAGAGGACGACGATCGGTGCGCCGTCGTCCGCCACCTCCACGCCCGCCGCCCGCAGCGCCGCGGGAAAGGCCACGCGCGGATACGGAGGCCATGGCCCGCCGCCGTCGTCCTCGATCTCCTCGATGCGAACGGGCCCGGACGGCAGCCGCGGCTCGCCCCGGCAGACGCGCAGGGTGCGGACCGCCGTCTCCAGCGCCCAGCGCCGATCCTCGTCCGCGAACCAGCGCGCATCCACCGGCCCCGCCACCCGCTCCGCCGCGTCGGACACGCGGCGGAGCGCATCCTCCACCCGCGCGGGGTCGAGCCGCCCATCCTCCAGCGCCGCCTCCACCTCGCGGATCACGGCGTCCGTGTCGCCGGGGTAGAGAAGGAGGTCGCAGCCGGCGGTCAGCGCCTGCACGGAGGCCGCGGTCTCGCTGCCGCCGTCCGTCATCCCCTCCATGATGATGGCGTCCGTCACCACCAGCCCGCCGAAGCGCAGCTCGTCGCGCAGCAGGCCGCGCAGGATGGGCGGCGACAGCGTGGCGGGGCGCGCCTCCGGGTCCAGCGCGGGATAGACGACGTGCGCCGTCATCATCGAGTCCACGCCGGCGGCGATGGAGGCGCGGAAGGGCGCCAGGTCCTCCGCCATCTCCGCGCGCGAGGCGTGCACGGAGGGGCGCTCGATGTGCGAATCGCCGATGGTGCGGCCGTGCCCGGGAAAGTGCTTGGCGCACGAGAGCGCGCCTCCGCGGGCGCATCCGCGCACCCACGCCGCCACGTGCCGCGCGACCGTGTCGGGGCCCGCTCCGAACGCGCGCACGCCGATGATGGGGTTCTCCGGTTCCAGGTCCACGTCCGCGATGGGCGCGTAGACCCAGTTCACGCCCAGCGCGCGCGCCTCGCGGGCGGTCAGTTCGCCCGCGCGCTCCGTCAGCGCCTGGTCGTCCAGAAAGCCGAGCGCCGCGGCGGGCGGAAGGGGCGTGGCGCCGCGGAACTGCTGCCCCGCCCCGCGCTCCAGGTCGCTGGCGATGAGCAGCGGATGCGGCGCGCGGCGGTGCAGCTCGTCGGTGAGCGCGCGCACCGCGTTCGCCTCGCCGCCAAAGAGGATGAACCCCCCGACGCCCCGCTCCAGCCCGTGCTCGATCGTCTCCCGGTTCCCGTCGAACCCCTTCTCCGCGTCCCATCGGATCGCGGGAAGCAGCAGCCGTGCTACGTTCAAACCGTCACTCCAGCTGGAGATGTGTTTCTCGTGTGATTACGGGCCCCGCGCGAGGGGCACGCCCCGCGCCCCTCTCCCGCCAGCGGCGTGGGGCCCCTCCCCCGGCCCCTCTCCGCT
>DATABT010000228.1:0-13464 GCA_036259455.1 Longimicrobium sp.
GGCCGCACGTCCCGGGACCCGCCTCCGATGCGCCGCACGGAAGCGGGTCGAGGACCGAGCCGCGGGCCGGATCACCAGCACGGGTGAGTAGATTTCTCAGGCGGCGCCATGGAAATCCTGCACGGGCTGAGTTCGGTACAGGCGCCTCCTTCGAAATGACAGCTCGGCGTCGCCCTGCTTACCTGCAACGAAATCGACGAAGAACCTTTTTTCATCCGTTCCGAATGGATGGCGCCGTCCGGAATCCGGGAGTACGTTCGTATACCACGCTCGCCGGTCGCCCCTTTTTGGGCGCGCGGCCGGACCCCGCAGCAGAGCCCTCGCATGCGCCTCCGTACATCCATCCTGCCGCGCGCCGCGTTCGCCGCCGCGCTCCTGCTGATCGCGGGGTGCGAGAGCAGCACCGGCCCCGACCCGGATCCCGGGCCGGTCGAGTTCGAAGTCGAAGTCGTCGACGGCGACGCCCAGGTGCAGACCGTGGGGCAGGCGCTGCCGCAGCCGGTCACCGTGCGCGTTACGGACGAGGACGGCGACCCGGTGGCCGGGCAGCGCGTGCTCTTCGCCGTTCTTTCCGGGGGCGGCTCCGTCACCCCCGGCGAGGTGATGACCAACTCCGACGGCCGGGCGCAGACGAGCTGGATGCTGGGCACCGCCGCCGCGGCCGAGCAGCGCGCCGAGGCGCGGGTGCTGAGCGACAACGGCGCCGTGCTCGCCTCCGCGGCCTTCAGCGCCACCGCGACGGCCGGGGCGCCGGCGACGATCACCCGCATCGGCGCGGACACGGTCGCCGGTCCGGCCGGCGCCACGCTCGCCGACTCGCTGGGCGTGACGGTGAAGGATGCCTGGGGAAACCCCGTGCCGGGCACCGCGGTGCTCTGGAGCGTGGTCCGCGGCGGCGGCTCCGTCTCGCCGGCGACCACGACGACGAACGCGGCCGGCGTCGCGCGCACGGCGTGGACGCTGGGCGCGGCGCTGGACAGCACGCAGGCGGTGCTCGCCGCGGCCGGCGTTTCGCTGACCACGCAGTTCATCGCCCGCCCGGCGTTCCCCGTGGGCGCGGGTATGGACAAGGTCTCCGGCGGCAACCAGACCGCGCCCGCCGGCACGCCGCTCCCGCAGCCGCTGGTCGTTCGCGTGCGCACCGCGCTGGGCGTGCCGCTGGCCGGGGTGGTGGTGACGTGGAGCAGCACGGGGGGAGCGCTGAGCACCGCCACCTCCGTGACGGACGCGCAGGGGCTGGCGCAGGCGCGGTGGACGCTGGGCACCTCCACCGCCGGGGCGCATACCGCAGACGCGCGGGTGCTGGGCGGCAGCGGCGCCACGCTCGCCTCCGTGACCTTCAGCGCCACGGCGACGGCTGGCGCGCCCGCGTCCATCACCCGCCTCAGCGCGGACTCGGTGAGCGGCCCGGCCGGCGCGCCGCTGGCCGATTCGCTGGCCGTGCTCGTCCGGGACGCGCACGGCAACCCGGTGCCGGGCACGGCCGTGGCGTGGAGCGTGGTCCGCGGCGGCGGCTCCGTCTCGTCCGCGACGACCACGACCAGCGCCGCGGGAATCGCCCGCACCGAGTGGACGCTGGGCTTCGCGCTGGACAGCACGCAGGTGGTGCGGGCGGCCGCCGGCGTGTCGCTGGCGACGGAGTTCCGCGCCCGCGCCACCTTTCCCGTGGGCTCGGTGATCGAGAAGGCGTCGGGCGACAACCAGAACGCGTTCCCCGGCGACAGCCTTGCGCAGCCGCTGGTGGTGCGCGTGCGCACGTCGCTGGGCGCGCCACTTCCCGGCGTTACCGTCGCCTGGACCCGGAGCGCGGGGACGCTGAGCGCGACGACGACGACGACGGACGCGAACGGGCTGGCGCAGGTACGGTGGGTGACGGGCGGAACGGCGGGGGCGCAGACGGCCACGGCCACGGCGCAGGGGCTGGGCTCCGTCACCTTCGCGGCCAACGTGCAGCCGGCGGTCATCCCCACCGTCGTCGTTACGAGCCCCGTCTCCGGCTACTGGGCCACGGCGGACGCGCGGCTCACGGCCAGCTGCGCGGAGTGCGCCACGCTCCGCGCGTCCGTGGGCAACGTCACCCTGGCGACCGGCACCACCTCCATCGACCAGGTCGTCTCGCTGGCGGCCTACGCGCCAGGGCTGCCGCAGCCGGGGAGCGTCACCATCGCCTTTACCGGCACCAGCGCGTCCGGCGACACCACCCTTCGCACGGTGGGGGTTACGGTCTACCAGACGTCGCCGGTGGAGTGGCTGACGCGCGCCGGCAGCGTGGTGCTGGACGTGTCGGCGCAGCGCATCCTCTACGTCCGCCAGCCCGGCGACGTGCTGTGGATCCGCCACCGCACCACGGGCGACAGCACCCGCCTGGGCCCCGTTTCCGGCGTGGTGTGGCGCGAGCCGACGCGGTTCTCCGCCGAGATCCGGCCGCGGACGGCACGCCTGACGCCGCACGGCGCCATCTGGGCCGACGCGGTCATGGATTCGCCGCCGCTGGTGGCGGAGCCCGACACCCTCTCGCGCGTCCGCGAGTTTCGGAACGGGGTGTTCCTGGACCTGGGCCGCACCGGGTGGAGCCGCCACGCGCTGGCGGTGGAACTGCCCTGGGCGGCCTGGAGCGACCAGAACCAGGTGTTCCGGCGCGACCTGCAGGCCGGCACCACGGCCCTGGTCGCCACGGACGCGCTGGCGCCGATGGTGGACGACGCCAGTAGCCGCGACGCGCCCGGCGACGTGGACGTGGCCGCCAACGGCGACGTGGTGTACGTGGACGACACGTACAACATCGTCCGGGTGCGCAACGGCGTCGCGACGAAGCTGACGACGGACGGCAACTCGTCCGTGCAGAACCGGTATCCCGGGACGGACGGCGCCAGCGTGGTGTTCTTTCGCAGGTCGTCGTCCTCCAGCACGGGCGAGATCTGGCGCATCGCGCCGGACGGAACGCGGGAGCTGCTGCTGTCGGGCGTGGGGCCGGGGTTCGACGTGAACAACGGGTGGATCGCCTTCGGGTCGCGCACGCGCTCGCCGTCGGGCACCGTCCACCAGTGGCCGGGCGGCGTCCAGCCGGTGGGCGCGTCGGGCGACGTGGTGTTCTTCCAGAGCGGCATTCGTACCCTGGGCCGGGCGGCGGACGGGACCACGGCCCAGCTTCCGCGCGCGGACGGCTACGTCGACTCGTTCTGGCGCGGCAGCACGGGGTACCACGTCGTCAACGGTAACATCTTCCGGATCGTGCCCTGAGCGGCGCCGGAGGGGCGGTACCCAACCTGTCCCCTCCGGATCGCTGAACGAGCTCGATCGACCCTTCGGGACCCTGCCCGTGGACAAAAGTGCCCGCCTTCGTCAAGGAGGCGGGCGCTTTTTCGTGCGGCTGATCACTTTGCTACCAGGGTGGCGGTGTTCGCACGGGATCTTGTCGTGAACAGAGTGAACTACTTACCGTCGTCCCTTGATCTGCCGCGATCACCTTCGGCCGAAGGTTGATTTTGTACGGCGATTGACGTACCGTCAGGGGGAGGCGAGGATGGGATTCAAGGAGGCCCGCGCGCTGTTGATCGAGGCGTTGCGAGCTGGACGTTTCATCCACGAGGAACGGTCAGATATCGACGAAAAGAACCTGCTGTCCGCCGGAGCGGTGGCCCCGGCTTTCGTGATCCGGCTGCTGCTCCGGTGCGCAGGATGGGAGTACCGTACCAGCAGACATCATTTCCTGGACGTGGACTGTCACGTCTTCACTCCGACGATGGCAGGTGATCAGTGGTACGTAAAAGCCTACCTGGAACCCGGGCGCGCCGTGTTCATAAGCGTGCACCGGTGACCCAGCACCTGTGCAAGGAGGGGGATCGCCAGACGGGTGGGTGCCCACACTGCAAGGCGCTTGTAGACACACAGATGAAGGTCCGTACCTATCCCTTCGGCCAGAGCGGTATCGACGTACCGGGCGTGCTGGTCGCCGTCTGCGACAGGTGTGACAACGTCGCCGCCATCCCGGCGCAATCCGCTCCTCGTGTGCGCGAAGCGCGCGTGCCGCTCAAGGAGGACCAACTGGAAGCGCGCATGCCGACGCACCTGGAGGACGTGATCTACCTTGCCGCCCGAAAGTTCTACGCACCGCTGCAGGCGTTTCGCCCGGCTCTGCTGCGTTTCTATCTCGCCGAGCTGCTGAATGACCCGGCCCTTGCCGAGCGGGCGCGTCTGCTCGCCTCGTCCGATCTGGCCGACGCACCGGCGCGAGCCCGCGTGTCCCTGCGCGTCCCCGCGGAGCTACTGGCAGCCGCACGAGAGACGGCGCGGGCGGCGGGGATCGCGAAAGACAGCGACCTGATTCGTGGACTGCTCCTGGCAGCGAAGGAAGACGTGCTCGACGAGCGCCACCCGGAGCGCGTCCTTCGCCTGGGCGGCGCCGCGCAGGCCGGCGGCGCGTACCGTCCGCCCTCGCCCTACATGCTCTGATGCAGGCAATGAAAAGGGCCGGTCCCGCGTCTCGAGGCCCGCCCTTTCTTCGGTGGTCCCATCCCGTTCTCACGTCACCGCAGCAGCGGCGCCAGCATCCACACGGCGCCGGTGATGACGACGACGCCGATCAGGTCCAGGACGATGCCGTAGCGCACCATCCGCATCAGCGGCACGTAGCCGGAGCCGTAGACGATCGCGTTGCAAGGCGTCGACACGGGGAGCATGAAGCCCAGGCTGGCCGCCATCGTCGCCCCCAGCGCCGGGACGAACGGGTCCATCCCCTGCGCCATGGAGATGGAGATCACCACCGGCACCACCATGTTGGCCGAGGCCGTATTGGAAGTGGTCTCCGAAAGCAGGATGGCGACGATGACGGAGGCCAGCAGCAGCCCGAACTCGCCGTGAATGGGGAGCAGCCCCGTGAGCCCGCGTCCCACCCCCTCCGCCAGCCCCGTCTGGAACGAGAGCACGCCCAGCGCGAACCCGCCGCCGTACAGCAGGATCACCCCCCAGTCAATCCTGGCCGCCTCATCCCAGGTGATGGCCCGCGCCCCGCGGTCGCCGGGAAGGACAAAGAGGAGCAGCGCCCCCAGCAGCGCCGCCGCGCTTTCCGGCACCCGCGCGGACATCTCCCGGTAGAGCGGGCTCGCCTCGCCCAGGGTGAGCGCGAACAGCCCCGGCGTGATCCACAGCACCGCCGTCACCGCGAACGCGATGGCGACGGACGTCTGCCCGCGCGTCCACGCGCCCAGGCGGGCGCGTTCGCGGCGGATGACCTCCGCGCCGTCGCCCAGGGTGCGCACGCCGGCCGGCGAGAGCGCGTTCAGGTACAGGTACAGGCAGATGAAGAGGAGGATGACGACGGGCACGCCGATGGCCATCCACTCGAAGAAGGTGATCTCCTCCTTCAGCAGCCCGCGGATGAAGCCGATGCCGATCACGTTCGGCGGCGTGCCCACGGGCGTCGCCAGCCCGCCGATGGACGCGGCGAACGACGTCATCAGCATCAGCCCGGTGGCGTAGCGCGGGTCGATGGCGGGCCGGTCGCCGCCGCCGGACGCCATCATCACCGACAGGATGGACATGCCGATGCCGAACATCATCGCCGTCGTGGCGGTGTTCGACATCCAGGCGCTCAGCGTGGCCGTCACCGCGCCGAACGCCAGCAGCACCCGCGAGGGCCGCCCGCCGATCCAGCGCATCGACAGCACCGCGAAGGCCACGCGCCGGTCCAGGCCGTGGAGAAAGATGGCCCGCGCGATGACGAACGAGCCGATGAAGAGAAAGATCAGCGGGTCGGCGTACGGCGCGAACACCTCCCTGGCCGGCGCCACGCGCAGCACCACGCACGCGGCCGCGCCCAGCAGCGCCGTCGCGGGCATCGGCAGCGCCTCGGTGATCCACAGCACCACCACGGCCGCCATCACCGCCGCCAGCCGGTGCACCTCCGGCTTCAGCCCGCCCAGCGGCGCGACGAGAAGCGCCGCGAACACCAGCGGGGCGAGGGTGAGCCCCGCGCGGCGGCGGATGCGCTCGAAACGCTCCTCGCCCGCGGAAAGCGTCGCGCGGGCGGGCGCGGTCGCGGCCGCGGGTGCTTCGGTGTGTGTCACGTGAGGGAATGCGGAGGGACGCGCGCGGCGCACGCCGCGGGGGGCGGGGCCGCGAGGTGGTGGGGCGGGAGTTTATTCGAACGCGGGCAGGTGCGCGACCCTGAGCAGCTGGCCGAGTTCCGACTGCAGCGCGGGCCAGGCGGGCGGGCCGTCCGCCTGCAGGCGCGCGCGCACCTGCTGCGCCGCCTCCCGCGCGGCCGGAGTGAGGCCGGTGGATCCGGCGAACTCGTCGAGCGCGCTGCGGGACTGCTTCGCGGCGAAGAACGCGGCGTCCTGCCGCGCCGCGGCCAGATGGGCCGCCTCGGCCCAGGCGCCGAGGGCGAAGTGTGCGTCATCCTCGAAGATGCCGGCTACACCCTCTCGTCCCTCCTCCAGCAGCGCCTTCTGCCGCGCGGGCGAGCTCGCGCTCTGGATCTCGGCGCAGCGGGACGTGCCGGGCAGTGCGCTGGATACTTCGCCCAGAACACGATCGATGTCGCCGCACAGCGTGTCTGCCTGCGCCACCTGCCCCGAGGCTACGGCGAGCTCGAAGTCCACCCAGAGGGCGCCGAGCCGGGCGGCCTGCCCTTCACGATGGTCGGTGAGCGGATCGCCGGAGCCACGGACCCGGCCCCAGGGGCGCTCGGCCGTCCAGCCGTCGGGGAGGCCGGCGTCGCGCGCGGCCAGGAGCGCGGCGAACTCGCCCGGCCCGGCGGGGCCGCGCGAGCGGGAGAGAGCGAACGGGATGAGAACGACGCCGGCGAGCACGGCCGCGAGCGCCAGCCACCGCGCGGAGATGCGGCGGCGGGGTCGGAGGCGTTCCGTGGACGGCGGGCGCGGGGGCTTCTTCCCGGTCTCGGTGCCCTTGTCCACTTCATCGACGTGCGGGTGCCGCGGCTCCGGGCGTGTGAGCGGGACCACGCCGTCCTCCGCCTCCAGCTCGCGCAGCATGTAGGCGGCGTCCGCGAGCAGCTCGGCGTCCGCGTCGGACTCCGAGAGGTGCGCCACGGCGCCGCCGCGCTCTTCCTCGGACATCTCCCCGTCGAGGAATCGCGCCAGGTCGTTTTCATCCATAGGGGGTTGGGTCACCGCATTTCTCCCTCCAGGTACGTGCCCGTCTCCCATTGGATGGACACGAAGCGCCCTCGTCCCGCCCGAATGCCGATCACGGTGGCAGTTTACCCAGATAGCCGTCCAGCTGCGCGTGCGATTCCTCGCCCGGCGGCGGCTCGGCCAGGAACTCGCGCAGCTCCTCCGGCGCCTGGTCCTCCCCCGGCAGCCTGCCCAGGAACTCGCGCATCTGCTCCGGCTGCACCCCCGCCGCGACCAGCCCGCGGCGCAGCTGCCTGAGGATGCCCTCGATGCGCCGGTAGAGCGGCTTCTGCGGCAGCCGGAGCGCCCGCGCCACGTCGGCCACGCTCAGCCCGTTCCAGTAGTGGTGCCGCAGGATGAGGCGGTCCTCCGCCGGGAGCTCCGCCAGCACCCGCGCCAGCGCGGCGAGCACCCGGCCGCGGGTCTGCTCGGCCTCGCCGGTGTCGACGGCGTCGTCGGCCGAGGTTTCGCCGGTGATGGTCTCCAGCGGCGCCTCGCCCGCCTCGTACGGGCGCAGGGGCCCGCGCACGGGGAGCTTCTCCAGCATCGCGGCCAGTTCCCGGTCCGACAGCTCCGTCTCGCCCGCGGCCCGCAGGGTCCGCGCCGCCTGGTCCAGGGTGCAGCCGTCGCGGTAGACCAGCGTCTCCAGCCGCATGGCCAGGTGTCCGGCGCGCAGCGCGGCCGCGGACGGACGCCACCGTCCCCAGTGGCTGGCGCGGTAGTCGCGGAAGAGCGCGGCCACCACCACCACCAGGTAGGTGCGGATGGAGCTGTCGCCGCGGAACTTGCGCAGCGGCGCGTAGTCGTGGTCGATGAGCTTTTCGATGCACCACGAGCACGCCTCGTCCGCCTGGTCGCCGGTCAGGCCGTAGCGGCGGCAGAGGGAGGCCGCGCTGCGCCTGATCCAGTCGAGGTTCTCTAGAAAAAGCGCTTCGGCCTGCTGGCGCTCCGGCACTTCTTCCGTGTCCCCGCCTGGCGGCATGAGAGTCTCGGTGAGTCGTGGAGTCATGCGGTGCCGATCAACCTATGGGCCGTGAAGCGCCGTATCAACGCCACCCCGCCGCGTCCGCGCGAGCGGCGCGAGCCGGAGCGGGGTCCTTTTACGCGCTACACCCGATGTCGGGTTCCAGACGTGCCGTCGTCGCGAAGCGCCGGAACAGCATTCGGCGGAGAGATTCTGGATGCGTTTGATCGGGAGGTTATAAGTGGATTAAAAGGAGCGCAAGAATCACGTGTTCCGCCACCACCGTGCACGTACGCGATTCGAACGTTCACGGCCATCCCATCGGCGGAAGCATCATGCGGCGGAAGCGGAGGAACGGCGCGGGGACGCGGACGCACGAGGCCCGGCATCCTCCGCGCCCTCCTCTGCCGCCTGCGGCACGCGAAGAACCCGGCGCCGGAGACGGATCCCGGCGCCGGGTTCTTCATCATCCATCCACCACCGCCGCGCTCAGTCCAGGCGCGACAGGTAGCGGAGCGCGTTCATGCCGGGCATGAACAGGTACGCGCCGCCCACCGTGGTGACGAACCGCGGGATGTCGTGCACCTGGTGCCGCACCGGGCAGCGCTGCTCGGTAAAGCGCGTGACCTGCTCCGGGACGGCGTCCTTCTCGCCCGCGAGGTGGTGCGCGCCGATGAGCGGGTCGGCGTCGCGGTACAGCCCGTCGAACTTCATGCTGTTCACCCACGTGCTCTGCACGAACTCGAACTGCCGCCCCAGGTCCGTGTTGAAGCAGATGAAGTGCAGCCCGCGCCCCGTGTCGGGCTTGTCGGAGGCGATGATCTCCGCCGGGTCGAACGACGTGGTGACCGGCTCGCCGTAGGCGCGGCCGCGGCGCAGCAGGCGGTGGCGGTCGGACACCAGCAGCGAGCCCGCGGGGCCGGGCTGCATGCCGTCGCGCGGGTTGGTGCGGCGGATGTGCGAGCCCAGCGGGCACTTGTCGCCGTGGATGTCGTCCCACGCGCCGGAGTACAGGAAGTCGTTGGCGGTGGCGCGGTCGAACTTCTCCGGCTCCGTGTCCGGATGCCGCACCAGCGGCGCGCCGTTGGGCCAGCGGCCCACGATCTTGGCGCCCAGCTTCTTGCGCCGCTCGGCGTCGTGCCGCGCCTGCAGGTCCAGGAAGCTCCAGAATGCCTTGACGTGCTGCTCCAGCTGGCGAAAGACGACGTAGCTGCCGTTCCGGCCCAGGTCGCGGCGCACGGGCCAGTCGCGCGGCAGGTCGGGGTCGCGCGGCGCCTTTGGCAGCGCGGCGCGGGCGGCCGGGGTGTCGGGGACGGAGGGCGAGTCGGGGAGCTGGCCGTACGCGTTGGTGTAGCCCAGCACCACCTCGCCGGCGGGAATGCTGTTTTCCGTGGGCGCGGGCGACTCGCCGTCGTCCGGCTTTCGGAAGCCCTGTACCCGCGGCTGCGCGATGCCGTCGTGAAAGCCGAAGTGCTCCTTGTCCTCGTCGAGCATGATGCTGCCCAGCGGCGTGCCCAGCGTTACGCCGTGGCGGGACGCCCGCGCGCCCTCCTCGTCCAGCAGCGACTGCAGCCGCGCCCTGTCGTTGGCGAACACGAAGATCATGGCGTGCACCGGGTTCCCCGTGCCGCCCCACGCCCAGTTCTGCGGCGCGCTGTCGCCGTCGTCGCCCATCACGCGCTGCTTGTACGTCGTCGTCATCCCGTCGCGGAACTCCATGGAGAACGTCTTCATGCTCTCCTCGTCCATCCCCAGCCGCCGCAGTCCGTCGGGCGTAAAGCCCACGTTGCGCGCGGCGCCCGCCTTCATCACCTCGCCGCTGCGCACGTCGCCGCGCGTCACCACGTCCGCCATCTCCCCCACCCAGGCGCGCGCCGCGGCGGCGTCGGCGGGCAGGTAGACGGGCACGTAGTCGGCGTGCTCCAGGCCATTGAAGCTGCGCGCCACCAGCCCCTGCACGTCGCCCAGCTCCACGACGGCCGATACCGGATCGTCCTTCTTCGCCCTGGGATCCAGCGCGGGGCCGTTGTTGTCCACGTTGGTGGACCCGCCGAAGCGGCGCACCCAGCGCGCGGCCTGGTCCGCCGTCATGCCGTCGTACAGTCCCAGGCGGATCCTGCTGTTGTTGTTGACGTTGTCCACCGAGAGCCAGCGGTAGGCGCTGTACCACACCTGCGTGGGGATCTGGCTGTCGCGGGAGTACGCCTTGAACTTCTGCTCGTCGCGCGCGCCCATGCCCACCAGGCCCTTCGTGCGCGGAAAGCCGACGCAGTTGCTCCACACGCCCGTGAGCCCGCTGGCCGACTTGTCGATGAAGTCGCCCAGGTAGTTCTCCCAGCTGCCGTCGAAGTTGCTGAAGAACACCAGCCGGCGCCCGTCGTCCACGATCACCCAGCGGGCAAAGTGGATGGAGGGAATGCCCGCCAGCGTTCCCTGGTTGCTGAGGTACTTCGCGGAAAAGTCGATGAACCTGAGCACCGCCCGCAGCACCAGCCCCCTGAACCACAGCGGCTGCTTGATGTAGATGACGCTGCTCATCTGGTTCTGGACGATGCGGTCCTCCACCGAGACCAGGTCGTCGATGTCCTTGTTCAGGATGATGACGGGGTCCCGCTCCTCCAGAAAGCGCAGGTAGATCCACGCGGCGCCGAGGAGCACCCCCGCGACGGCCACCACGGCGCCCGTGATGACCAGTGCCTCGCGCCACGAGCCGGTGACGAAGCGCAGCGCCACCGCCAGCGCCGCGAGGAGGGCGACGGCCACGCCGGCCGCCACCTGCGGGAGGTAGTCGGGATTGAAGAGGAGCCTGGGGAACGGCCCCGGCTTCTGCCGCGCCCAAACCAGCTCCTCGCTGGAGAAGACGAACTCGCGGATGCGTTCGCGGATCTGCAGCGGCTCCGACGGGAAGTCCGGCTTGCCGGCGTTGGCGTCGAGGAACTCCTCGATCTTCTGGTGCAGCTCCTCTTCCCGGTGGATCTGGTCCACCGAGCGGTGCATGGTGCCCGTGTAGAAGGTGTTGGACGGAATGCGGTGCCGCAGGAAGTACCCGTGCACCGCCGCGCGGTCCTGCGCCCCCGGCCATCCCTCGCAGTGGCCGAACACGTCGTCCAGCCCGGCCCCGGCAACGTCCAGCAGCTCGTCCACGTGCGCGTCCAGCGGTCCGTCGAAGTCCGTGGCGAACAGCATCCTGGGCGGAATGGGCGGCCCCTTCACCTGCACCTCGCCCTTCGCGGGCGGCGGCGGATACGCGGGGAGCGGATTCTCGGGCCCGGGCGACGCCTGGTGCAGCAGGATGCGCGCGAAGTGCAGCGTGCGGATCTTCGCGAACGGAATGTAGGGGTTGAGCTCCAGGTCGGAGCCGTCCCGGGGATCCGCGATGCCCTTCGTGAGCAGCTCTTCCAGCGCCGCGTAGTGCCCGGCCTTGATGGGCACCATCACCAGCAGCGACGACTGCTGCGTGTGTCCGTCCGCCTTCGCGGACTCCGTCTTTTCGGCGGGGGTGCGGGCGCGGGCGGCCGCCACCTGCGCCCGGCGCCGGGCCCGGTCTTCGGAGAGGATGTGGAAGGGCGCGGCGATCTTCTCCGTCTCGGCCGCGCCGACGATGGCGGGCACCGCCACGGCGTCCGGAGGCGGGGCGACGGCGGCGGTGGGCTGCTGCGGATCGTCCGCTTTGGGCGGAATGGGCGGTGTGTCGCTCATCGTGGGGAGCTCCTGCGTGGGAAGGGGGAGTGCCGGCTGGACCTGAAACGCCAAGGGGCCGGCGGAGAGTGCCGGGTGCACGAACGGGAGTGCGGCGTGACGCCGCCGCGAACTGAACCGGTTTGGGGATGCAGATGTTTCTGCAAGATCGGGTCCGCGCCCGCTCCGCCGGCGACGCTTTTTGAAGTCTTCTCCTGCCAAGGACTTACGCGATCCCGGGCGATCCGCGGGGACGCGGGCTGCCGCCCTGGCTGGGGCAGCGGCGTCCCGAACGGGGCATCGCGGGGGCAGTGCCCGGCACCACGGTGACGCGGAGGGAGCGGCGGAGTGTCTGTCGGTTGAGTGCACCGGCCCGCAGGACTATATTCCCCGGATCGCAGCCGCTCTTCCCGCGTTCCCCGGCAGTCCGTGTCCCGCACCGCACTCGCACGCCGTTACCGGCCGCGCCACTTCAGCGAGGTGGCCACCCAGGAGCACGTTTCGCAGACGCTTCGCGCGGCGGTGCAGCGCGACCGCGTGGCGCACGCGTACCTGTTCTGCGGGCCGCGCGGCGTGGGCAAGACCACGCTGGCCCGCGTGCTGGCCATGGCGCTCAACTGCCCCGACCGCACGCCCGAGGGCGAGCCGTGCGGCGTGTGCGACAGTTGCGAGCGCATCTGGGCCGGGCGCACCTCGCTGGACGTGGTGGAGATCGACGCCGCCAGCAACCGCGGCGTGGACGACGCGCGCGACCTGTGCGAGCGCGCCATGTACGCCCCGTCGGAAGAGGACCGCTTCAAGGTCTACATCATCGACGAGGCGCACATGCTCACGCGCGAGGCGTGGAACGCGCTCCTCAAGATCCTGGAGGAGCCGCCCCCGCGCGTGATCTTCGTCTTCGCCACCACGGAGCCGCAGAAGATCCAGCAGGCCGCGCCGCCCATCCTGAGCCGCTGCCAGCGCTTCGACTTCCACCGCATCTCCACCGGCGACCTGGTGGCGCGCCTGCGCACGGTGCTGGGGCACGAGGGGATCACGGTGGGCGACGAGGTGCTGGTCCCCATCGCGCAGAAGGCGGACGGCGGAATGCGCGACGGCCTCTCGCTGCTGGACCAGGTGCTCTCGTTCACCGAGGGCGCGCCCTCCGCGGACGACGTGCGGCGGATCCTGGGCCTCGTGGGGACGGAAGTCTACCTGGACCTGTTCGGCATCATCGCGGAGCGGCGGCCGGCGGACGTGTTCCGCTTCGTGGCGCGGATGCTGGACGAGGGTTACGACCTGGCCGAGTTCTACCGTGGCCTGGCGGACTTCCTGCGCGCCATGCTCATCACCCGGCTGGGCGGCGGCGAGGCGGAGGGGATTCCGCAGCACCTGCAGCCGGCGGTGGCGGACGCGGCGTCGCGCTTCGCGTCCGGCGACCTGCTGCGGATGCTTGCGCAGGTGGCGGAACTGGACGCGGACGGCCGCTTCCGCAAGAGCGGCGAGCAGCGCATCCTGATCGAGCTCCTGCTGCTGCGCTTCGCGTACCTGGAGAGCACCGTCAGCCTGGAAGACGTGCTTTCCGCGATGGGCGGCGGCAACGGCGGATCGGGCGGTGGTCCCGGGGAGGGCGGGGCGCCACGGGGAAACGACGCGGGCGCCCGGCCGGCGCGTACGGAGCCATGGCAGGCCATCGTCGCCAGGACG
>DATABT010000229.1:0-1565 GCA_036259455.1 Longimicrobium sp.
CCGCAGGGGAGGTGAAGTTCTCGCTGGCGATGAGCTGCAGGCCGCCGCGCTGGCGGGCCAGCTCGGCGTCGAGCGCGTCGGCGATGTCGGGGTCGGCCGACCGGAGGGCGTCGTAGTCCGCGCCGTAGTAGGTCATTTGGAAGCCTTTGTCTGGTGGCCTACCGCTTCGCTGCTTGAGGCCTCATCTGGTGGCCTACCGCTCCGCTGCTTGAGGCCTCATCTAGTGGCCTACCGCTTCGCTGCTTGAGGCCTCTATCTCGCTGATCTGGTCGATGCGCCGCTGGTGACGCCCGCCCTCGAAGGGCGTGTCGAGCCACACCGTGAGGATCTCCTCGGCGAGCCCTGGTGCAACGATACGCCCGCCCATGGCCAGGACGTTCGCGTCGTTGTGCGCCCGCGACATGCGGGCCGTGTAGAGGTCGTTGCACACCGCGGCCCTGACGCCGCGGACCTTGTTGGCGGTGATCTGCTCGCCCTGCCCGCTGCCTCCCAGGACGATCCCGCGATCGGCGCGGCCGTCGGCCACGCGTCGGGCCACCTGGGCGCAGATCGGGGGGTAGTCGACGGGCTCGTCGTCATGGGTGCCGAGGTCGAGGACGTCGTGGCCACGGGCCGTCAGCACAGCCGCCAGCCGCGCCTTGAGCTCGAAGCCGGCATGGTCTGAACCGATCGCGATGCGCATGTACCTCTCCACTCCGGGGCTGTCGGACGCATCCTGCCAGATGGCCACCAAGAGTCCCCATCCCCTCCCGACCCGACCAGTCAGTGCACAGGCAACGAGCCCCCCAAGTGGCACACGCGAAAGCCGCTGAGGGAAGACCGAACCGGGAATGGGGAGTGGCTGAGAGGCCCTTCAAGCGTTCAGCCACGAGCCGATCTGGGGTGGTTGCGGCGCAACAGCAGCCCGCGGCCCGTTGTAACCGCGCCCGAGCCGCTATCGCGGGGCGGAGCCGCAGACCTCCTCGGGAACGCGGAACCACCAGTAGCTGATGCCCCAGCCTTCGCCGAAGTTCTGTGCTTCCCACTCCCCCACGAGCTCACCGTCCCGCACCGTGTGCCAGCGCGCGCGCTCGGCGTCAGCCTCGATCAACTCAGCCTCCACCAGCACGTCCTCATGCGCCTCGTTGATCAGCTGATCGCGCGTGCTGAGCGCGCCGTCCGCGGGCTTGGGCCCCAGCGGCATGGCTTGGAACGCCGCGAACAGCTCCTCCGGGGAGTCGTAAACGCGATCCTCCGGTCGCAGTGCGGGCTCGGGTGTGCCGTCGATCGAGCAACCCATTGAAAGCGGTGGATCCTCTTCGACGGCAGGAGACGGTTCGGTCGCCCCTGTCGGACTGGGCTCCGCCCCAGGCGTTACCGTGCTATCCGCGTCCGTAGTCGCGGCGGCGACCTCGGGCCGCGCTGGCACCTGCGACGGGTCAGCAGTGCTTTGAACCCCGCAACCGGTTAGGAGCACCGCTACGAGCAGGTAGGCGAGTCTCGTGCTGCCCGAGACGCGCTCACGTCCATCGGTGATCTCCACGCTGCTCGCCTCCTTGGCTGATTCCCTAGAACCCCTTAGCGTC
>DATABT010000230.1:0-9949 GCA_036259455.1 Longimicrobium sp.
GGGGTTTTGGGGGAGGTGGGCGAGGTTTACGAGCCCGGAGGGGGCGTGCCGGAGCGCGATCGCATTCTCCCCTCTCCGCGAAGAACGAGCGGGGAGGGGCCGGGGGAGGGGCCCCCCGATGAAGACTGACTGAAGCACTACTTTCTCATATCCACTCACCCGGGGACCATGTCTCTTCTCGTCGTCGGCAGCGTTGCGCTGGACACCGTGGAGACGCCGTTCGGTCGCGCGAACGACGCGCTGGGCGGCAGCGCCACCTTCTTTTCGGCCGCCGCGTCGCTGCTGCACCCCGTGCAGCTGGTGGGCGTGGTGGGCGACGACTACCCGATGGAGGCGCTGAGCTTTCTCGCCGAGCGCAACGTCGATCTCACCGGGCTGGAGAAGGCCCCGGGCGAGAGCTTTCGCTGGAGCGGCGTCTACAGCTACGACCTGAACAGCCGCGAAACGCTGGAGACGCGCCTGGGCGTGTTCGCCGACTTCACGCCCAAGATCCCCGAGCAGTTCCGCGACGCCGAGTGGGTGTTCCTGGGCAACATCGACCCCGAGCTGCAGGTCAACGTGCTGGACCAGGTGCACACGCCGAAGTTCGTGGCGTGCGACACCATGAACCTGTGGATCGAAATCAAGCGCACGCGCCTGCTGGAGCTGCTGGGCCGCGTGGACCTGCTGATGGTGAACGACAGCGAGGCGCGCCAGCTGGCGGGGACGCACAACCTGTCCAGGGCCGCGCGGTGGATCATGGAGCGCGGGCCGCGCTACCTCATCATCAAGAAGGGCGAGCACGGCGCCATCCTCTTCACCCCCCACTCCACGTTCTTCGCCCCCGGCTACCCGCTGGAGGACGTGTTCGACCCCACGGGCGCGGGCGACGCCTTCGCCGGCGGCTTCATGGCGCACCTGGCGCAGTCGGGGCGCCTGGAAGACGGCGACCTGCGCCGCGCGGTGGTCTACGGCAGCGTGCTGGGCTCGTTCGCGGTGGAGCGGTTCTCCGTGGAGCGCTTCAAGGACCTTACGGTGGATGAGATCGAGGAGCGGGTGCGGCACTTCCGCGAGATGACGGTCTTCGAGCTTCCGGTGAACGCCGGTGTCTGACCAGCCGGGCCTTTCGTACGCCGCCGCGGGCGTGGACATCGACGCGGCGCACCAGGCCATGAAGGGCGTCGCCGCGCTCGTGCGCTCCACCGCCACGGCCGACACGCTCAGCGAGCTGGGCTCGTTCGGCGGCCTGTACCGCGTCCCGCGCGACGCGAAGCAGCCCGTCCTGGTCGCCTCCACGGACGGCGTGGGCACCAAGCTGAAGGTCGCGTTCACCACCGGCCGCCACGACACGGTGGGCGAGGACCTGGTGAACCACTGCGTCAATGACATCCTGGTGCAGGGCGCCAGGCCGCTCTTCTTTCTGGACTACGTGGGCGTGGGGCGGCTGGAGCCGGGCGTGGTGGAGGCGCTGGTGGCAGGGGTGGCGCGCGGGTGCCGCAACAACGGCTGCGCGCTCCTGGGCGGCGAGACGGCGGAGATGCCGGACATGTACCCGCCCGGCGAGTACGACCTGGCGGGGACCATCGTGGGGCTGGTGGAGGAGGACCGGGTGCTCGACGGGCGCGCCATCCGCCCGGGCGACGCACTCATCGGCCTCGCCTCCACGGGACTCCACACGAACGGCTACTCGCTGGCGCGCCGCATCGTCTTCGACCGCATGGGGCTTTCGCCGGACTCGCCCTTCCCGGAGGAGGACGGCAGCGTGGCCGACGTGCTGCTGCGCGTCCACAAATCGTATCTCGAGTCGTTGTATCCGTTGATCGAGGCGGGCCGCGTCCGCGGGCTGGCGCACATCACCGGCGGCGGGCTGGTGGACAACGTGCCGCGCATTCTGCCGGAAGGCGTCGACGCCCGCTTCGATCTGCGAAGCTGGACGGTGCCGCCCGTGTTCCGCGTGCTGCAGCGGGAGGGCGGGGTAGAGCAGGGGGAGATGTTCCGCGCCTTCAACATGGGGGTGGGAATGGTGGCCGCCGTCGCGGCGGCGGACGCGGACGCGGTGGTGCGCGAGCTTTCCGCCGCGGGCGAGCGGGCGTGGATCGCGGGGGAAGCCGTCCCCGGCGAGCGCAAGGTGGTGCTGAGCTGACGAAAAGGACGACGATGAAGAAGATTGCTTTGGCGGCGGCCGCGGCGCTGGTGGCGGCCCCGCTGGCGGCGCAGAACAACATCGAGACCATCTGCACCAGCGGCACGGTGCCCACGGTGGCGCAGGAGCAGTGCACCATCGTGGCGCAGGCGGTGGACGCCGCGCAGCCGCAGCTGGGCATTCTGATGGCCGGCGGGAACCCGACGCTGGGCACCGCCAGCACCGGCGGCGTGCGGCTGGGGCTCATCCCCCGCGTGAGCCTCACGGGGCGCATCAACGTGGTGGGCGCGCGTCTGCCGGACATCCGCCAGGAGGCGGACGGCGAGACGGAGCAGTTCACCCTTCCCGCGCCGGCGGTGGGCGCCAACCTGGCGGTGGGGCTCACGCAGGGCTTCAGCCTGGCGCCCATGATCGGCGGTTTCGGCGCCATCGACCTGCTGGGGAGCGTGAGTGTGCTGCCGCTGTCGCTGGTGGGCGACGACTTTGGCGACAACGCCTTCTCCTGGGGGGCGGGGGCGCGCGTGGGCCTCATCCGCGAGTCGTTCGTCACGCCGGGCGTTTCGGTGAGCCTGATGTACCGCAGCCTGGGCGACGTGAGCTTCGGTGAGGTGTGCCCGGGAACGGAGGTGCCCATCGCCGACAACCGCAGCGCCTGCTCGGAGGACGGCGACTTCGGCGAGATCGAGTTCGGGCTGGACAACTGGAGCGCCCGGGCCATCATCAGCAAGCGGCTGCTGGGGCTGGGCCTCACGGCGGGCGTGGGATACGACAAGTTCGAGACCAGCGCCGACTTCGCCGTGCGCGCCCCCGGTCCGCCGGCCGGCACCGAGCAGGTGTACCGCTTCAACGACGTGAACGTGGACAACGACCGCTGGTCCGCGTTCATCAACGGCTCGTTCACCATTCTGGTGGCGTCGCTGGTGGGCGAGGTGGGGTGGATGCAGGGCACCGACCCCATCGCGGGCTTTCCCTCCACGAGCGACTTCGATCCCAGCGAGGGGACGTTCTTCGGCAGCCTGGGGTTCCGGCTCTCGCTCTGAGTCCGTGAATGCGGAAGTGCAGTGCGTGAGTGGTTGAGCGCACGCGAAGGCCGTCTCTCCCGCGAGGAGGGGCGGCCTTTCACGACGGAGGAGCGCGCGCATCATCCGGCGGACGAGCGCCGCCGACCAGCCCGCGTCCGGAACCCGCGCCGGCGCGAACGAATTCGCCGCTGGAAAATCGCAAAGTCTGCCTTTGCGGACTGTGATGCGCCGGGCTGGTGGCGCGGCCGTAGAGCCGTCATGCGGTGGGAGCGCACACGCGGGGCCGGCCCGTGCACGAATGCCCGTGCGCGACCGAGGAATCTCTCGCCGGGCCAGGTGGGGTGCCTCACGCCCGGACCTTGCCCGTGCAATCCGCGAAGGCGAATTTCGCGCCCTCGCAGCGGCGATTTCGAGTTCGATCGCTCCTGGACGCGTGGCGCTCTATCTTGTTTACACTGGTCACTTGAACCTGGGCACCCGATTCTCTTTTCCGATGCCTGATCCTTCGCAGGAAGACGTCCACCACATCCGCCGCGCGATCGATCTCGCGTGGAACGGGTGGGGCCGCGTGGCCCCCAACCCGATGGTGGGGTGCGTCATCGTCCGCGATGGTGAGGTGGTGGGCGAGGGATGGCACACGGAGTACGGCAAGCCCCACGCGGAGGTGGAGGCCCTGCGCGCCGCGGGCGAGGGCGCGCGCGGGGCGACGGCGTACGTGTCGCTGGAGCCGTGCAGCCACTGGGGCAAAACGCCGCCCTGTACAGACGCGCTGGCCGCCGCCGGCGTGCGGCGCGTGGTGTTCGCCGGGTTCGATCCCAACCCGAAGGCGCAGGGCGGCGCGGAGGTGCTGCGCGCGGCGGGCGTCGAGGTGCTGGGCGGGGTGGAAGAGGCTGCCGTGCGCGACCAGAACGCCGCGTTCTTTCACGCGCACTCGGGCGCGGAGCGGCCGTTCGTCGCGCTGAAGCTGGCCATGTCACTGGATGCGCGCATCGCCGACGCCGGCGGCCGCTCCGTCTGGATCACGGGCGAGGAGGCGCGCGCGGAGGTGCACCGCCTGCGCGCGGGGTTCGATGCCATCGCCGTGGGCGTCGGCACCGTGCTGGCGGACGATCCCGTGCTGACCGTCCGTGGCGCCGTGGAGCCCCGCGTCCCGCCCGTCCGCGTCGTCTTCGACCGCGCGCTGCGGCTGCCGCTGGAGAGCGAACTGGTCCGCACCGCGCGCGAGGTACCGGTCTGGGCCGTCTGCGAGCCGGACGCCCCGGCGGATCGGTGCCGCGCGCTGGAGGCGGCCGGCGTGCGCGTGCTCGGCGGGTTCGACCTGGCGGATCAGCTTCGCGCCGTCCGCGACGCCGGCGCGCGGTCGATGTTCGTCGAGGGCGGCTCCGTCCTCGCCTCGGCGCTCCTCGCGGCGGACGTGGTGGACTGGATGTATCTCTTCTACGCCCCCGTCCTCATCGGCCCCGGCGGCGCGGCCCCGTTCGGCGGCATCCCCGACGCACCGCTGGCGGACGCCCACCGCTGGCGCCGTGTGCAGACGCAGACGTTCGGCGCCGACACGCTGATCACGCTCGTGCGCCCGTAACCGGCGATGGAGCAGTATGCCACTTGGTGTCGGCACGCGCAGAAGCAGCTAATCGTGAGACTCGCGATCATAGCTGTACTGGACACCAAGTTCGTGCCTCTTCGGACCGACAGAGAGAGGTTTGTTGCACCCGTCGGCGCGCTCCCTTCCTCGTAGCGCAGACTGAGAGGGCGACTCTCTCGCGACACGCGATCATTGACGCTGCGGAACTCCCCTCCATTTCCCACAAAACGTTTTCCTTGCCCCTGAACTCCTTAAGTTGTATCTTATGAGCGTCCTCTTGAGGACATCGCTTTTTGGGTGTGCCTGCCTCATAGTTCATGGGACAAACATCTCCTGGATTCGCGATTGTCGCCTGGGCTACTCATCACCCGCTCCACGGAGGTGCGAGATGACTCTGATCAATAGCAATCCGTACGCCCGCAGCCGGCGGCGTTACTTGAATCTCTGTGTGTTATTCGTGTTGCTGGCGTTGACCCCTTCATGCGATTCTGTCGTGGAACCGGGTGCCGGAGAGGCCAGATCGGAGAGAATCGCGGATATTCGACTCGACTTCGATTTGACCAACCAGTCGGTTTTCACAACGATCAATCCAATCTCAGACGTCGTGCAAGGCAGATCCGCCAGTGGAGCGCGGGGTGCTCACCCGCTGCTGACATCAGGGATCATTGATCCATACTTGGAGCAAGATACCGCGTGGTGTGACGGATGCCGTGACGGTGTACAGGGTTGGCATCCGGTTTATAGCCTGCTACGAAACAGATCACTGTCTACGCTCCAAATCGACAGCGTAGGCGGAGCGACGTGTTCTGGGTGCGCTGAGATGAACTGGCATCCCCAGGCGGCCATAGTTGAGAGCGGGGGTCTGTACTTGCAGAGTTTCAATGTTCTTGTCAACGCATCAAAGTTTTCTGTCTCATTCTCAGTATGGGGTGAGCCACTTTAAACGTTCTATGGGGGTAACAACCTGATCATTGACTAACGTGCGTAACTCTCACCCGGAGATAGCAAATGTCTTGGAGTAATGAGAAGGAGCACAGCACCCCTTCTGCTGTGGCTCAATTGACCCAGCAAACTGAGGAGTTCAAAAGGCCATTCGTGCCCCCTCAGGTTGAGGCAATCGGGTCACTTCCCAAGGTGGCAACCCAGTTTGCTGGCGGATTTACCGCATAGCCATGCTGAATGATGATCTGCCTGTTATTCGAGATAGACTACACCCTGAACCCTGGCAGACTGGTACCGCTGGGGGCGCTGGCTCGCTGCTGCGAGATGCGCAGGAACGCCAATATCGCCTTCATGGGCTTCGAATTCTGCTAATTGGAGACGGCCGCGCCGCGCTTGATCGCATCCATCCTATAATGGATCATTTCGGATTCGAATCGGTCTTCAATGCGGCGGAAGGCCACTCAGTGGCTATTCGGATTACGCATGATCCCCAAGTGGTATGGGTTTCACCCGATGCTCGCCCAGTCGCAGAACACGAGGGCATCTACGCCTCCATCTCTGGAAAGGCGCTGTATCTAAGTTGCGCCGGGCACGCTTGCCGCCTAGACCTGGATATTGGGATGGGGGAAGTAGTTGTGCCCCTCGAACCTATACCACTGCGGAAAGATCTAGTCATATACAGCCTCCTGCTTCTGATCCGCCGCTGCGGCCTCTACGGACTACACGCCTCAAGTGTAGTGCGCCACGAGGTGGGGTACATGTTTGTGGCTCCGTCCGGCGGAGGTAAGTCAACGCAGACGTATAGTTTGGTCCGGCAAGGGTGGGAGTACCTGGGAGACGACGCCCTTCTCCTCAAGGCGCACGGGGATGGCGTAGAGGCGTTGGCACTTCGGCGGGACCTCTGTCTGGACCCGGCACTCGCGTTCGCCTTTCCCGAGATTTGCACGCGAGGGGAGAGTGGCCCCTTCGCCGGGAAGGGAAAACGGCGGCTGCCGATGCGTTCGCTCTACGCCGACCAACTGATCGACCGGTGCATTCCTCGGGTTCTCGTCTTTCCCGAGATCGTGTCGGGCAGTACGAGCCGCTTGGTGCCGGTCGAACCCGCTGATGCACTGGCGCGGCTTATGGGGGAAAGTGCGGTGCTGACGCTGGATCCCGTGGCGCTCCCGCTCCACCTTCGTGTGCTGGCGCTTCTCGCCCGGCAAGCGCGTTCGTATCGCCTGTTTGCAGCGCGCGACCTCCATACAAACCCTGAATCCGTGGTTTCGCTCCTCAACGGAGTACACGCGTTCTAATTAGATACGGTGCGAGCCTCGCTCTGCGCCCCTAACCAGTTTACGATCGATGTCAGAGCGACAAGGAGTCAAGCTGATTTTCGAACTGACCAGCGTGTGCAACTTCAGTTGCACGCACTGCATTCGCGAAGAAGGCGGCAAAGGCTTTCTCCCGCTTGACTTGGTGCGGAAGGTGCTGGCGGAGGCTGAACGGTACCAGAATGTGAATTTCGTAACATTCACGGGAGGAGAACCGACGTTGCACCCGCAGTTCGCGGACCTGCTTGCACTGGTGGTCCGGCACGGCCACCACTTCGGATTCGTAACGAACGGTTGGCACTTCGCCGAGAAGACGTTCACTCAGTTGGAGTCGTACAGGAGTCACCTGGCGCACGTCACCTTCAGCATTGACGGGGCGGCAGAAGAGACTCACGACACGCTCCGGCAGCGGAAAGGATCGTTCCGGCGGCTGATGCAGGCGATCCTGCTGTGCCGTGTCCACGGCATACCTGTGCACGTGAACATGGTGGTGACGCGGGCCAATCGCGCCGAACTGCATGAGATGGCCGTGCTGGGCAGCCGGCTCGGGTGCGACACCCTGTTGTTCGGACATTGTCAGCCGACGCCACATGGCGTCGCAGCCGGCCTGGTACTCGATCCCGGCGAGCGGCGACAGGTGGAAGCGGAGATCGCTGCCTTACAAGAGCTGTTTCGGATGCCGATCCTGCTGGCCGGCGATCACTACAACCAATCCCGCTTCTACCAGTGCCCGCAGTTTCAGATGCAGGAGCTCAACATCGATCACCGCGGTCGGCTTACCGCATGCTGCATGCTGTCTGGCTACCGCGGCGGAGTTCCGGACACCGACGTGCTCGCGGATCTAAACGAGGTGTCGCTCTACGAAGGGCACCGCCGCCTTGTAGCCAGCATCGCTCGGCTCAATCTGGAGAAGATCGAACGGTTGGCGAGAGAAGAGCCGGAAGAGAAGGACGGATTCATCTGCACGCAATGTCTCGAGCATTATCAGAAGCTACCCCCCCGCGCTACGAGGGCACTCCCAATTCTGGCGTGAGCCCACCGGCTGGCTCGTCGCAACGCGAGCTAGTGCGTTCCGCGGCCGCCGCTGGACCGGCCGGCGCGCAGACCCCCGCACACCCGAGCAAGTTGGAGCCCCGTTCCGCGAGCTTTGCGAGCCGGGACAGGACTTGTCGCTGTCCCAACTGCGGGTTTACCCGCTCATCCTGCCCGCGCAAGCGCCACCCGCCTTTGCGCATCCCCCGCCTTACGCCGTAACTTTGCGCCCGCGCTGCACCGACGCGGGCGCGCCGCATCGACCAGGGGCCGTACGCCGTGTTCACGGGCATCGTAGAAGAAGTCGGGACCATCGCGGCCGTGGAGCCGCTGGGGAACGGCGTCCAGATCACCATCCGCGCGCAGCTCGTGCTCGACGGGCTGGGGCTGGGCGACAGCATCTCCATCGACGGCGCCTGCCAGACGGTCACGTCCATCCTCCCCGACGGGTTCACCGTTCAGGCCATCGCGACCACGCTGGGCAGGACGACGTTCGGCGGGTTTGCGCCGGGGCGGCGGGTGAACCTGGAGCGCGCGCTGGCGTTCGGCGCGCGGCTGGGCGGGCACCTGGTCGCCGGGCACGTGGACGGCGTGGGCAGGGTGCTGCGCATCGACCCGCGCGAGGAGCTCACCCTCATCGACTTCTCCCTCCCGGACGAGGTCGTGGGCGTTACCGTGCTGCACGGGTCCATCACGCTGAACGGCATCAGCCTGACGGTGAACGACCTGCCGGAGCCCGGCGTCTGCCAGGTCTCCATCATTCCCTTCACCTGGGACCACACGGCCATCGGCGACCTGGCCGTGGGCGACGGGGTGAACGTGGAGGGCGACATGATCGGCAAGTTCGTCCGCAACCTGCTGGGCGCCCCCGCGGGCGGGAGCGCGGGCACCGAGCACGTTCTGCGCGCGTGGGGGTACGAATGAGGATTCATCCCGGATGGATGCTCCTGGCGCTGGCCGCGTGCGAGCCCGCGCCGGACCCGGACTATCGCGGCCAGAACACCGTCCCCGTCGAGCAGATGACGGTGGACACGGCCGCGGCGGACAGCGGCGCCCTGGACAGCGCCTTCGCCGCCATCGAGCGCGCGTCCGGCGGCGAGCTGGGCGTCACGGCGACGGTGGTGGAGAACGGGCGGACGGTTTCGCACCGCGGCGGCGAGGCGTTCCCGATGGCGAGCACGTACAAGCTCCCCATCGCGCTGGCCGTGCTGGCGAGGGTGGACAGCGGGCGGATCTCGCTGGACGATTCGCTCCGCCTCACGCCCGCGGACTACCGGCTGGGCCCCAGCCCCGTTACCGAGAACCTCCCCGCGGGCGGCGGCACCGTGACGGTGCGGCGGATGATCGAGTCGATGATGATGTTCAGCGACAACACCGCCACCGACGCGCTGATGCGGCACGCCGGCGGGCCGGAGGCGGTGATGGCGCACCTGCGGTCGCGGGGCATCGAGGGGCTGCGGGTCGATCGGTACGAGGGGCAGGTGTACCTGGACTACAACGGCGTCCGCCAGCCGCCCGCGGAGTGGACGACGGCGCGGGTGCAGCAGGTGATCGACTCCGTGCCGCAGGCGGAAAAGCAGGCGGCGCGCGACCGCTTCTTCGCCGACCCGCGCGACACCAGCACGCCCGACGCCATGGCGGCCCTGCTGGTGCAGGTGCAGCGCGGCGAGGGAATCTCGCCCGCCAGCCGCGGCTTTCTGCTGGACGCCATGCGCCGCTCGCCCACGGGAACGCGGCGCATCCGGGCGGGGGTGCCGGAGGGGGTGGAGGTGATGGACAAGACGGGCACCATCGGCCGAACGACCAACGACGTGGGCCTCATCACGCTGCCGGACGGCATGCACGTGGCGCTGGCCGTCTTCGTCCGCAACTCCACCAGGAGCAACGCGCAGGTGGAGCCGGCCATCGCCGCCGCCACGCGCGCCGTCTACCA
>DATABT010000231.1:0-5540 GCA_036259455.1 Longimicrobium sp.
GAACGGGCGTGGGGCTCGCGAACACGCGGGCGCGCCTGGAGCAGCTGTACGGGCCGGACGGCTTCGAGATGTACACGGGAAACGGCCCCGGGGGCGGCGCGCTGGTGCGCATCACCCTTCCCTGGCGCGAAGCGGAAGAGACGGCAGAGGAGGCGGGGGGCGCGAACGTGATCGCGGCGGAGGCGGTATGACGCTGCGCACTCTGATCGTGGACGACGAGCCGCTGGCCCGCGACGGCATCCGCATGCACCTTTCCCGCGAGCCGGACGTGGAGATCGTGGGCGAGGCGGCGGACGGCGTGCAGGCGGTGGAGGCCATCCGCGCGCTGCGGCCGGACCTGGTCTTTCTGGACGTGCAGATGCCGGAGGTGGACGGGCTGCAGGTGGTGGAGCGCATCGGCGCGGCGCGGATGCCGCCCGTCATCTTTGCCACGGCGTACCACCAGCACGCGGTGCGCGCCTTCGAGCTGCACGCGGTGGACTACCTGCTCAAACCGGTGACGGAGGAGCGCATTCGCGCGGCGCTGAACCGCGCGCGGCTGCGGCTGGCCACGCGCGGCGAGGAGGAGCTGACGGCGCGGCTGGAGGCGCTGCTGGACGACCTGCGCTCGCTGCGCGCCCAGGCCGCCGGCGCGCCGGAGCCCGCCCCCGCACCGAAGAGGTACGCCACGTGGATCAGCGTGGCCAGCCGCAACAGCACGCAGCTGGTGCGCGTGGAGGACGTGGACTGGTTCGAGGCGGAGGGCAACTACGTGCGCCTGCACGTGGGCAAGGTCACGCACCTCATCCGCAGCACCCTGCGCGCGATGGGCGAGCAGCTGGACCCGGCGACGTTCATCCGCATCCACCGCTCCACCATCGTCAACGTGAACCGCATCCGCGAAATCCAGCCCTGGTTCGGCGGAGACTACATCGCGCTGCTGCACGACGGGCGGCAGCTGCGGGTGTCGCGGAGCCATCGGGAGCAGTTGCTGAGGCCTGTTTTTTAGGGAATAGGGAATAGGGAATAGGGAATAGGAGGCGGGCTTCGTGTTGCGGCGGCTTCAGCCGCTCCGGCGCGGAGCCCGCGCGGGATACTCGACGGCAATTCACTTTCGCACGTCCTACGGCACCAGCACGATCTTTCCCACCTGCCCTCCCGCCTCCAGCCGCTCGTGCGCCTGGCGCGCGTCGTTCAGCGGGAGCACGGAGTCGATCACGGGCGGCAGGCGGCCGGCAAAGACGACGCGCAGCAGGTCCTCGAACTCGCCGCGCGAGGCCATCGTCGTCCCGATCACCTGGATCTGCTTCCAGAACACGCCGCGCACGTCCAGCTCCACTTTCGAGCCTGCCGTGCCGCCGTACGTCACCAGCCGCCCGCCGTTCGCCAGCGCGCGCACGCTGCCGGCCCACGTGGGCCCGCCCACGTTCTCCACCACCACGTCCACGCCGCGCCTGCCCGTGTCCTTGAAGACCTGCCTGGACCAGTCCGTCTCCGCGCGGTCGTAGACGATGTCCGCGCCCAGCTCGCGGATTCGCCGCACCTTCTCCGCGCCGTGCGTCACGGCGAACACGCGCGCGCCCATCAGCTTCGCGATCTGTACCGCCGCCAGCGCCGTTCCGCCCGACGCGCCGATCACCAGCACGTCCTCGCCCGGCCTGAGCGCCGCGCGGCTGACCAGCGCGCGCCACGCCGTCATGTACGAGATGGGGATGGCGGCCGCGGTCTCGAACGCCATCTCGTCCGGGATGCGGTAGACGTGGTCCGCCCGGGCCACCACGAACTCCGCGAATCCCCCGTTCGTGTGCTCGCCCAGGATGCGGAAGGTGAGGCACATCGACTCCTCGCCGCGCGCGCACGCCCAGCATCGCCCGCACCACAGCGAGGGGTTGATGACGACGCGCTCGCCCACGCGGGCGGCATCGACGTCCTCCCCCGCTTCCGCGATGACGCCCGCGATGTCGGAACCGCCGATGTGCGGCATGGTGGTCTCGATGGGGATGCCGCGGCGCACCCAGAGGTCCAGGTGGTTCATGGCCGACGCGCGCACCTGCACCAGCACCTCGCCGCGCCCCGGCACCGGCCGCGCCACCTGCTCGATGCGGACGACCTCCGGCCCGCCGTGCTCGTGAAAGATGGCCGCACGCATCGTCGTCATCTGCCGTTCCGGATTGGTGATGGATGGGATTGCCGGCCACGCGCTGGATGCCTCCAGGTGGCTCGGGTGAATGGCCGGAGAACGTAGATGCGGCGTGGATGCGCGGCAACGGCGCGCCCTCTCTCCCGACCGGCCTTTTGCTCGTTCTTCGCAACGGCAGGCGTTGCGCGGACGGCGGGTGGTCCCCTCTCCCGGCTTCTCCCGGTACACTGCACGACGGAGGTGACGCGCTTCGGCAGGTTGCCGTGCAACCTCCCTCCCCCACGCAGTTGTGGGGGAGGCCCGGGGAGGGAGGTGCGCGCGCAGCGCGACGCCGTAAAACTCACCCGGCGCGCGAAACCCGCCGCCGCGAGACGAAGCTCAACCTCCCACACCCGCTTATCGGGGAAGTGGGCGAGGTTCACGAGCCCGGAGGAGGCGCGCGGGCGCAGTCCGGCCGTCGAAGCGCAGGCGAATTCTCCGTCCCCCACGCAGTCTGGGGGGGAGGGCCGGGGAGGGGGGTCCGCGCGCAGCACGACACCGTAAAACTCACCCGCTGCGCCCAGCCGGGCCGCTGCGAGACGAAGCTCAACCTCCGCCCCACCTATCGCCCGGCACCCGGCATGCGTACTTTGGCGCGCCATGAAGTACGCCAGCGCCGAAGACCGGCTGAACCCCGTCGCGCCGCCCGACGCGGACGAGAGCACGCTGGGCGGGTACATGGCCGTCCACGGCCGCGCCGCCGCCTTCGAATCCGCCGACGGCGAGCCGTACACCGTGGGCGTGGAGACCGACGCCACGGGCGACGACGCGCTGCCGTACGCCGGGTACCTGGTCTTCATCCGCTGGGCGCAGACGGGCAGCGCCATCATGGGCCACCTGGCCACCGGCGACCTGGTCACGGCGCCCACGGAAGGGGAAGCCCGCGCCCTGCTGGAGGCACTGCCCCTGCGCGAGGTGCGCACGCTGCTGGACGAGGCCATCGCGCGCAGCCGCGCCCAGGCGGACGAAGACTGAATCCGCCACCGCGCTGACATCGACCATCCGACCGCACCCATGCTCAAGACGAGCCTGCTCCGCCTGAGCGAGAGCCAGACGGCCAAGAAGGTCATCACCCGCGCCCCCCTCTCGCGCAGCTTTGCCCAGCGCTTCGTGGCCGGCGACACGCTGGACGAGGCGCTGAACGCCGCCCGCGTGCTCAACGAGCAGGGGCTCAGCGTGTCGCTGGACTTTCTGGGCGAGAGCGTCAGGTCGCGCGACGAGGCCTCCGCGGCCGCGGACATGGCGGTAAAGATCATCGAGGCCATCGTCCGCGAGGGGCTGGACGCCAACCTGTCCCTCAAGCCCACGCAGCTGGGGCTGGACATCGACGAGGCGTTCTGCCGCGAAAACGTCGAGCGCGTACTGGGCCGCGCCCGCGAACTGGGCGACGGCGAGGGCGAGCTCTTCGTCCGCCTGGACATGGAGTCCAGCGCGTACACGGAGCGCACGGTGGCGCTGGTGGAGGGGCTGTGGGCGGATGGATACCACAATGTGGGCACCGTGCTGCAGTCCATGCTGCGCCGCACCCACGACGACCTGGAGCGGATGCTGGCGCTGGGCGCGCGCGTGCGCCTGGTGAAGGGCGCGTACCAGGAGCCGGAGTCCGTCGCCTATCCCGACAAGGCGGACACCGACCGCGCGTACGTGGACCAGATGAAGCGGCTGCTGGAAAGCGGCACCTATCCCGCCATCGCCACGCACGACGAGGCGATCATCGACGCGGCGCGGCGCTTTGTGTGGGAGCGGGGGATCGCCAAGGAATCCTTCGAGTTCCAGATGCTGTACGGGGTGCGCCGCGACCTGCAGACGCGGCTGCGCGAGGAGGGGTACAACGTCCGCGTGTACGTTCCCTTCGGCGACAGCTGGTATCCGTACCTGATGCGCCGCCTGGCCGAGCGCCCGGCCAACGTCCTGTTCATGGCCGGGAGCATCGCCAGGGAGGCGAGGGCCGACGGGCTGAAGAAGCCCGCGATGGTCGTGGGCGCCGGCGTGGTGGCGGGGGTCCTCGCCACGCTCCTCTTCCGCCGCCGCAGGTAGGGCGCGTGGCATCCATCCTCTACCGGCTCTTTCTGCCGGATCCGAAGACCCACCTTCTCGCGGTGGAGATGGAGGCGGGCGGCGTGCACGGCGCCGTGGACCTGGTGATGCCCACCTGGACGCCGGGCTCGTACCTGGTCCGCGAGTTCGCGCGCAACGTGGTGCAGTTCGAGGCCATGGACGGCGCGGGCAACCCCGTCCCCTGCGCGAAGTCCGACAAGCACACCTGGCACGTCGGCGCGCCCGGGGACGGCACCCTCCGAGCCCGGTGGGTGGTGCACGCGGACGAGCTGACGGTGCGTACGTCGCACGTGGACGCAACGCACGCCTCGGTGATCGGCGCGGGCGTCTTCATGTTCATCGCCGGCCGCCAGGGCGAGGCGGTGGAGGTGGAGGTGCACGCGCCGCAGGGGTGGCGGGTGACCACGGCGCTGGAGCAGGCGGGCGAGGGGCGGTACCGCGCGGCGGACTTCGACGAGCTGGTGGACAGCCCGCTGGAGATCGGCACGCACCAGCTGGTGCAGTGGCTGGTGGACGGCGTGCCGCACCAGTACGCCATCTGGGGGCGCGGCAACGCGGATCCGCGCAGGCTGGCGCAGGACACCACGCGCATCGTGCTGGCGGAGAAGGAAATCTTCGGCGCGCTGCCCTACCCGTCCTACACCTTCATCCTGCACCTGGCGCCCGGCGGCGGGGGCGGGCTGGAGCACCGCAACTCCACCAACCTGCTGGCAGACCGCTGGGGCTTCCGCGGCCCGGGGTACGAGAACTTTCTGGGGCTGGCCGCGCACGAGCTCTTTCACGCGTGGAACGGCAAGCGCATCCGCCCCGCGGCGCTGGGCCCGTTCGACTACACGGGGGAGAACTACACGCGCGACCTGTGGGTGGTGGAGGGGATTACCACCTACTACACGGACCTGCTCCTGCGCCGCGCCGGCATCGTCCCCCAGGGCAGGTACCTGGAGAAGCTGGGAGAGATGATCTCCCGGTTTCAGACGCTCCCGGGGCGCGCGGTGCAGCCGCTGGCGGACGCCAGCTTCGACGCCTGGATCAAGTTCTACCGGCCGGACAGCAACACGCCCAACGCCACCATCTCGTATTACCAGAAGGGCGCGCTGGTGGCCATGCTGCTGGATCTGACCATCCGCGGCGGCACGGACAACGCCCGCTCGCTGGACGACGTGCTGCGCGCGCTGTGGGAGCGCTACGGCGCGCGGGACGAGGGGTTCCCCGAGGGCGCGGTGGAGGCGGTGGCGGAAGAGGTCGCCGGCTTCTCGCTCCGCGCCTTCTTCGACCACGCCATCCGCGGCACGGGCGAGCTGGACTACGCGTCCGCGCTGGAGGC
>DATABT010000232.1:0-5041 GCA_036259455.1 Longimicrobium sp.
CGACAGACAGGACGATACACCGAATGACCAACGGCGCGACGGACCGGGAGTGGGACGAGCTCGACCGGCTCTCGATCGACACCATCCGCACGCTCTCCATGGACGCCGTGCAGGCGGCCAACTCGGGGCACCCGGGCACGCCCATGGCGCTGGCGCCGCTGGCGTACGTCATCTGGACCCGGCACCTGCGCCACAACCCGTCCGACCCGAAGTGGCCCGACCGCCGTCGCGAGGAACGAGCGAAAGACCGGTCGGGGGAGAGGGCCCGTTACGCGGCGATCCTCTCCAGCGCCACCAGCGCGGCCCCGCGCAGCGTCGTCTCGTGGTGCGGCGAGGGGCGCAGCGGCCGGCCCAGCGCGCCGGCGATGATGCGCGTCCACGCGGGGGATGCCTCCAGCGCGCCGCCGCCCGCCACCACCTCGTCCGCCGGCCCGAACGCAGCCTCCAGCGCCCGCAGCGCCTCCGCCATGGCCTCCGCCGACGCCTCCAGCCACGCCCGCACGATCTCCACCGGTGCCGTGGCCGCCGTCAGCCCGGCGATCACCGCCGTCTCCGGCCCGCCGTCGCGCGGCGGGCGCTCGGAAACCAGGCGGGGGACGACGGCCAGCCCGTGCGCGCCGTGCGGCATCTCCGCCAGGCGCGCCTCCAGCTCGTCCGGCGGCGGCAGGCGCAGCGTCCGCACCAGCCAGGCGAAGCCGTTGCCGCCGTTGGAAAGCGCGCGCCCGCACACCGTCCGCCGCCCGTCCAGCCGGTAGCACCAGAGCCCGTCCGGCACCACCACCTCCGCGTCCTCGCGCAGCACCCGCACCGCCGCGGAGGTGCCGACCGTCAGCCCCACCGTCCGGCCCACCGCGCCCATCCCCAGGCTGGCGCACGCGCCGTCGCCCAGCGCGGGGAACCACGGGACCCGCGCCAGCTCCGGCCAGCGCGCCGCGAACGGCTCGCGAAGCCCGCGGAACGGCGCGTCGCCGATCGCCGGCAGCGCGTCCGCGGAGATCGAGGCGGCCTCCAGCATCTCCGCGTCCCACACCTGCCGGTGGATGTCCAGCAGCCCGGTGCCGGACGCCATCGACGGCGAGGTGCGCATCTCGCCGAACAGGCGCAGCGCCAGCAGTTCGCCAATGCCGGCCCAGGTGGCGAAGCGCGGCAAGCTATCGCCCGCGCGCCCGCGGAGCCAGACCAGCCTGGCCGCGGGATACAGCTCGTGCAGAAAGCACCCGGTGCGGCGGTGCATCCGCGCCTCGTCCACCCGCGCGCGCAGCGCGTCCGCCGCGGACCGCGCCCGTCCGTCGCCCCAGCCGTAGAGCGGCGTCACCGCGCGCCCGTCCGCGCCCACGCCGGCGAGCCCGTGCCAGAACGCCGCCATCGCCACCGCGGCGGGCTGGATCGCCGCGGCGCGCCCCGGCTCCACCGCGGCGTCGATCACGCGGATGCAGAGGTCCGCGAGCCCGCCCGCATCCGCCTCCATCCCGCCGTGGGGCGTGGCGCGCCACGCGTACCCGGCCCGCGCGGCGACGGCTTCCGTGAGCGGCGCGCCGGCGGCATCCACCCACTGCGCCCGCACGGACGACGAGCCCACGTCCAGCGCCAGGATCCACGGACCACGGCGGGCGGGCGGCGGAAAGGGCGTCATGGGAGGGGACAATCTACGGCCTGGCGCGCGCGGATGCCACGCGCGCCCGGGGGCGCCCCCGCCCGCCGGCGAGAGCGCCCCCGAACGCCGTGGCGCCTCAGAGGTTGCCCGTTCCGCCGCCGGGCACGTCGCGGTTGCGCTGGTCCTCGCAGAGCAGTTCCCGCGCGTCCCGCGCCAGACGCCGCGTTTCGTCCCGGTCCGCGCCCGCGTCGCCGGTACCGGTGGTGCCGCCCGGGCCTGCCTGCGCGTTGTTGACCTGGTTCACGCGCGACTCACCCGCGAGCATGGCGTCCGGCCCGCCCCCTCCGTCACGCCGCAGCCCGCTGCCACTCAGCTGATCCACCTGGTCGGCGCCGCCCGTCCCCGCGCTCAGCCCCATGTTGCCGCGCGTCGCCTGGTTGGGCGAGGTGTTCCTGCCGCCGCCCGGCGCGTCCGCCGAGCCACCACCCCGCCGGGATCCGTAGAACCGCGCATCGTCGAACGCGTCGCTGGCGTAGAAGTCGTCGGAGCCGTGGGGATAGTCCGAGCCCGCGAGCCCCGCGCTGCGGGGGGCGTCGCCGCGCATCTCCTCGCGGTCCGCCCCGCCCGCCGGGCCCTGCGACCCCGCGCCCATCCGCGCCCCGCCCATCCCGTCATCCGCCGACGCCATCATCCCCGCGGAAGAGCCGGTGGAGTGCATGGAATCCGCGTCCGCCGCGCGCATCCCCGTGCCGGAAAGGTCGCCCGCGCCCGGCGTGGTCCCCGTCATCCCCAGCGCCGTGCCGGTGCCGGGCGTGTTGTCCAGCCCCGCCGTGTCCATCATCCCCGCTCCGGCCATCAGCCCCTCGGACGGCGTGGGGCGGCGGGCGGAGAAGCTCTCGCGGACGGAGGTCTCGAAGTCGCGCGTCAGCGGCCCCTGGTCGTACGACGGCACGCGGGCCAGGTCCGAGCTGGCGAGCGCATCCACCATGACGCAATCACGGTCCCGCTCCAGACGCGCGTAGCCGATGGGGATCAGCACGTGGCGGTCGGGCCCGCCCGCGACCATGGAATCGTCCACGTCCACGTCCAGGTAGCGCACCTTCATCGCGGCCGTGTCGACCAGCAGCTCGTCCACCTCGCCGATCTTGCGCCCGTCCGACGCCAGCACCTCCCACCCCCGCACGTCGGGCTCGCCGTCGGCCACCGTGAAGTCGTCCAGCTGGCCCAGCGGAACCACCCGGTCCATGTCGTTGCTCGCCATAGGAGCCTCTCCTTGCTCTGCGGCCGATGTCCCGGTGCCGCAACAACATCGGCGCGCGTACGTCAGGATCTGGGGGCGCCACCGGGGAGCCCGTGGGGGGTTGCAACCCACGTTCCAGCAGTCCTGACCGGGCGGCGGAACGCGGTGTGAAGTGCGCTGCGGGGACACGGGCCGGCAGAATGCGGCCGCGCTCCGGCTCGTTGGATCGGAACCTTCTGGAGACTGGATTCCGCGGATGGCGAAGCACGAATGGCCGCGGCGGCTGGGGTTCGCCGTCAAGGTGGCGGGGCGCGAGGGGATGAAGAGCAACGACGCGCGGCGCTGGCAGTCCGACCCGCACCTGCGCGTGTCGATGGAGTACCTGCGCGTGATCTTGGACTACCTGGACGAGATCGACGTGCGGATGTACCGCATCTCCAGCGACTTCGCGCCGTACTGCACGCACCCCGACCTGCCGCGGTTCCACGGCCAGATCGCGGAGTGCCGCGACGGCCTGGCGGACCTGGGGAGGATCGCGCGCGAGCGCGGCATCCGCCTCTCGCTGCACCCGTCGCAGTACGTCCTTCTCTCCGCGCAGGACCCCCGGATCAACGAGAAGGGGATCTGGGACGTCAACTCGCAGGCGGAGTTGCTGGACGCCATGGAGCAGGGCCCGGAAGCGATCGTCATCCTGCACCTGGGCGGCGCCTACGGCGACAAGGACGCGGCCATGCGGCGCTTCATCGACAACTACCCGCGGCTGTCGGAAGCCGGCCGCCGCCGCCTGGTCATCGAGAACGACGAGACGCTGTACACCGTGCAGGACTGCCTGCGCGTGCACGAGGCCATCGGCATCCCCGTCGTCTTCGACCACCAGCACCACCTGCTGAACCCCGGCACCCTGCCGCTGGGCGACGCCTGCCGCGCGGCGCTCGCCACCTGGCGCGAAGGCGTGATGCCCAAGGTGCACTTCTCCTCGCCGAAGCTGGATTCGCGGATGGTGACGCGCGGCAAGAAGGAGATCCCCGCACCGCCCCTGCTCTCGCAGCACGCCGACTACGTGCACCCGTGGGAGTTCGCCGCCTTTCTGCGCGAGGTGGGCCCCGCCCCCTTCGACGTGATGCTGGAGGCCAAGATGAAGGACCGGGCCCTCCTCAAGCTCCGCGAGGATTTGACGAAGCTGCGGCTCTGGTAACCGCGGTTCACGCGGAGGATCGGGAGGAAAAGAGAGGACGCGGAGGCAGGATGGATGCCTTCGCGTCCTTTCTATGTTCCTCCGCGTCCTCCGCGTGACGCCCTCCCCAGCGGGAGACGATGATGTGCGGCCACGCCGCTCCGAGTCGATCACACAGTAACCGCTACGGCGGGTAAGGTGCGTTCCAACATCCATGCCTCCAGGGATGAAAGAGGAGGCGCCACGGCGTGGGATGATTACCCGTGGCACGGATCGATGATGGCGTACCGGCATGGCGGGCGGGTCCCCGAGCCGCCGGGGAAAGATCGAGGCGGATCAGCTGTTCGCCGTCAGCCGCCGCACGACGGCGTCGCCCGCGGCGGCGGTGCCGAGGGTGCCGCCGAGGTCCGGCGTCGTCTCGCCGGCGACGATGCAGTCGCGGACGGCATCCTCCAGGCGCTTGCCCAGGTCGGGGCGGCCCAGGTGCTCCAGCATCAGCCCGGCGGTCAGGATGGCGGCAAACGGGTTCGCCAGGTCGCGGCCGGCCAGGTCCGGCGCGGAGCCGTGCACCGGCTCGAACAGGCCGATGCGCCCCGGGTGGATGTTGCCGGAGGGCGAAAGCCCCAGCCCGCCCGCCAGCTGCGCCCCCAGGTCCGAGAGGATGTCGCCGAACAGGTTGCCGGTCACGATTACCTGGTAGCGCTCCGGCCGGCGCACCATGTCCATCGCCAGCATGTCCACGTACAGGGCCTCGCTCTCGATGTCCGCGTACTCGGCGGACAGCTGCTTGAACACGCGCCGCCACAGGCCGCCCGCGAACTCCATCGCGTTCGCCTTGTCCGACATCGTCACGCGCGACCTGCCGTTGGCGCGCGCCCACTCGAACGCCGCGCGGATGATGCGCTCCACGCCCTTGCGCGTGTTCACGTCCTCCTGGATCGCGACCTCGTCGGGCGTGCCCTGCTTGAAGGTGCCGCCCATCCCCACGTACACGCCTTCCGTGTTCTCCCGAAAGATGACCATGTTCACGTCG
>DATABT010000233.1:0-2511 GCA_036259455.1 Longimicrobium sp.
CGCTGGCGGGGTCGAACAGCTCCGCGCTGGCAAGGTACTCACCGCCGGGGCCCCAGCCGCCCGCCAGCAGCACCTTGCCACCGGGGAGGGGCGTGGCCGTGTGCTCGTAGCGGGGCGTGCCCATTGGCCCCCCGGGCGAGAACGTTCCCGCCGCGGGGCCAATGGGCACGCCCCGCTACGGGCACACGGCCACGCCCCTCCCCGGTGGCAAGGTGCTGCTGGCGGGCGGCTGGGGCGCCGGCGGTGAGTACCTTGCCAGCGCGGAGCTGTTCGACCCCGCCAGCGGCACGTTCGCGCCCGCCGCGGACCTTCCCGCCGCCCGGGCGGGGCACGTGGCGGTGACGCTGCTGGACGGCCGCGTGCTGCTGGTGGGTGGCATGGGCGCGGGCAGGACGTTCCTTGCCACGGCCGACCTGTACGACCCCGCCGCGGGCGCGTTCTCGTCCACGGGCGCCATGTCGGTGCCGCGCGAAAACCACGTGGCCGTGCGCCTGGCGGATGGGCGGGTGCTGGTGGCGGGCGGGCACAGCGGCCGGCGGCCGAGTGTGACCGTGTACGACGGCGCGGAAATCTACGATCCCGCGGCGGGCGTGTTCACCGCGACCGGAAGCATGGGCGTGCGCCGCCACAAGCACGATGCGGTGCTGCTGCCGGACGGGCGCGTTCTGGTCACCGGCGGTTCCGACGAGCGCGACGGCGACGGCGCGTACGCCAGTGCCGAGCTGTACGACGCAGGCGCGGGCACCTTCAGCCCGGCCGGGGCGATGAGCCTGCCGCGGTACAAGCACCAGGGCACGTCCGCGGTGCTGCCGGACGGGCGGGTGCTGGTCGCGGGAGGGGCGGCCCGGGCCGAAGTCTACGATCCGCGGACCGATACCTTCGCCCTGGTGGGGGGCACGGCGCGCATGGCCGGGCAGTACTCCGCAGTCGCGCCCCTGGACGGCGGCCGTGTGCTGGTGACGGGCGGCTATGGAGAGGGCCATCCACCGCTGCCCGGTACCTGGATTTACCGCCCCTGACCGTTCGGAGAACCTGCGGCCGGGGGCCGGTGGGTCCGAACACGCAGCTTGGGGCGATGCAGATTTTGCCGGGGGTTCTCCCGGAATCCGCGTTAACGCAATCAGAACCGCGCGGATGTGCAGCGTAATGAAAGGAAGGGGGTATGGCCAAGCTCGTGTTCGGAATGAACCAGTCCCTGGACGGCTACGTCGACCATATGGCGTTTGCGCCAAGCCCGACGCTCTTCCGCCACTTCATCGAGGAGGCTCAGGGGCAGGCGGGCAGTGTGTACGGTCGCCAGATGTATGAGATCATGCGTTACTGGGACGACGATCATCCGGAATGGGGCGCAGAGGAACACGCCTTCGCGGCTGCGTGGCGGAATCAGCCGAAATGGGTCGTCTCGCGCTCGTTGAAGTCGGTCGGCCCCAACGCCACGCTTGTCGGGGATGATCTCGAGGGCGCGATCCGCGCGCTGAAGGCCGAGCGGGACGGGGAGATCGAAGTTGCTGGCCCGAACCTGGCGCAAAGCCTCACCGAACTTGGCCTGATCGATGAGTATCGAATCTACCTGCACCCCGTCGTGCTTGGTCACGGCAAGCCATATTTCGCCGGACCCCGGCCGCCCCTCCGCCTTATCGCTCACGATCGGATTGGCGAGGGTGTGATCAGGTTGACCTACGTTCCTGCTTGATCGCGCGACTCAGTTGACCCGCCGCCTGGATGAGCGGGCCGAACGCGCGCCCGGCGCCGAAGGGGTGGGAGGCGGTGGTGGCGGATCGGGCAGAGAAGCACGCGGACGAGCTGGAGCGGCGCCTGGGCGAGCTGCGCGGCTTGGCCAGGACACTATGGAATGGATGACGATACCGCCGAGGAGACACGTGCCACGGGCGTGTGGCACCGGCCGAGAACGCAACACAAGCGCTTGCGGCGCGACCGAAGGACCTTCTCTCCACACCGAGGGGCTGGCTCCACGACGTGGAACCAGCCCCCGGTTGTGCCGGCAAGGTCCTTCGGCCGGCGCCAGAGCGTTTCGTGGGTGCAAGATGCGGCGCGGCGCCTCCCTCAGGATGACTTGTTCTGGCGGTCGGTGCGCACGTGAACTCCGGCAGATCGTTCCGACTACCCTGGGCAAGACGAGGCCTTTGATAGCAGGTCCGGAAGAAAAACATCGTTGATTTCCTGAGGGAGGCGCTGCGCCGTGGCTGGCTTGCTCACCGGTCCAGGGCGCCGGCCGAAGGATCTCGCCTGCGGAACTGGGGGCCGGCTTCAAGGCAGGGAGCCAGCTTTCAGTGTCGCGGAGCAGATCCTTCGGTCGCGCCCATGCCTTGTTCAAAAGGCTGGTCCGGCGAGGGCGCTCCCTGAATAGAAAGGGATTCGGGGGAGGGCCGTCGAGGGGGCGTGGCACCTGCCCGGGCGAGTAGATTTCTCAGTCGGCGCCACGAGTTCGTGCACCGGCAGCGATCACGCGACGCCTCCTTCGAAATGACAGCCGCGCGCGAGCGACTTTCA
>DATABT010000234.1:0-8493 GCA_036259455.1 Longimicrobium sp.
CACCTACCCGGAGTCAAAGGGGGAGACGGAGGAGGGGGCGACCACGTACCTGCAGGGCGCCGCCGTGGTGATGGAGGCGCGGACGGGCGCGGTGCGGGCACTCGTGGGCGGACGGGACTTCGACGACAGCAAGTTCGACCGGGTGTGGCAGGGGCTGCGGCAGCCCGGCTCCGCCTTCAAGCCGTTCGTCTACCTCACCGCCCTGGAGCGGAGCGTTCCGCCCACGCGAAAGATCCAGGACGCGCCGGTGCGGCTGGTGATGGCGGGCGGAGAGACGTGGGAGCCGCGCAACTACACCGGGCGATACGACGGCCCCATCACCATGCGCGAAGCGCTGACGCGGTCCAAGAACACGGTGACCGTGCAGCTGGCGCAGGAGATGGGGATGGCGTCCGTGATCCAGACGGCGCGGGAGATGGGGATCACCTCGCCCATTCCCAACGTCCCCGCCACCGCGCTGGGCGCGGCGGAGGTGCGGCCCATCGAGCTCGTGCGCGCGTACGCGGCGCTGGCCAGCGGGGGATGGCTCCCGGAGCCGTACGTCATCGAGCGCATCGAGGACCGGTCCGGCAACGTGGTCTACAACGCCGAGCCGCAGCGCGACCGCGTGGTGGACCCCGCCGCCGCCTACGTGCTGACCACCATGCTGCGCGACGTGGTGGACCGGGGGACGGGGACGCCGGTGCGCGCGGCGGGGTTCCGCGGCCCCGCGGCGGGAAAGACGGGGACGACCAACGGCGCCACGGACATCTGGTTCGTGGGCTACACCCCGGAGCTGGTGGGCGCCGTCTGGTTCGGGCTGGACAGGCCGCAGACCATCGTCCGCGGGGCGTCGGGCGGCACCATCGCGGCGCCGGTGTGGGGGCGGGTCATGGCGCGCATCCAGCGCCGCGGCCCCTCCGACTTCGCCATGCCGCGCGGCGTGGTGACGGAGACGGTGGACCGGGCCACGGGGTACGTCGTCGATCCCGGCTGCCCGCCGCAGGGGGCGACGTACACGGAGTACTTCGTCCACGTGCGCCCCCCGCGCCCCGTGTGCTATCCGGGCACGCCCTATCCGGCGATGGCGTTCGACTCCGCCTTCATGGACGAGGAACTGGGCGCGTACTCGTACGAGGGCTACGATCCCGACACCGTGGGGCGGGGCGACCTGCGCAGCAAGGGGATCGACTGGCCGGAGCTGGAAGAGCGCCGCCGCCGCGGCGACACCGTCTCGCGCCCGCTTCCCGGGAGCGTGGGCACTACCCCCCCGGGCGGCCCGCCGGTGACGACCCCGCCGTCGCGTCCCCCCGCGTCGCGTCCGCGCCGCGACCCCGCCCTCCCCCCGCCGTCCACCCCGGTGGACGAGCCGCCGGAGCCGGACGAGCCGGAGGAGCGCAGGGAGCGGCGCGAACCGCGCCTGCTGGGCGAGCCGGTGCAGCCCACCCCTCCGCAGGCCGACAGCACGGGATCGGCGACGCGGGGCTAAACGACGAGGACGCAGAGAGATGGCCTTTCTCCGCGTCCCCTCTCGTTTCCTCCGGGCCTTTCGCGCATCGGCCCGGGCAGCGTCGCGCGGGTGGAGTGAAACTCCGCGCGCCCTGCGGGGTTGTAGACCGGCGCCGCGCCCGGAACGCGGGGCGCCGATCCATCACCCAGGGAGTTTCAGCTTGGCGGGATCCATCCGGCGGGCCCTCGCGCTCGCCGCCGTCGTCACGGCCCTGCCGCTCACCGCGGCCGCGCAGGTGCAGCCACGGCCCATGGGCGCGGAGCTGCCCGGCACGCGCAGCATGAAGCCGTCGGACACCGCGCGCGAGTCGGTCATCAACTGGTACGGCGAGCTGCAGAGCATAAGCGCCCACCTGCAGCGCGTGCACGACCGCGCGCTGCGGGACCCGGCGCTGGCCCGCGCCCGCGACCAGCTGATGCTGGCCATTCAGCACGCCATGGACGCCGCCGACCCCGAGTTGCCGCGCCTGGCGCAGCGGGTGGAGCGCATGCCGGGGGAGGTACAGGCCGCCCGCCAGCGCGGCGACACCGACCGCCTGGGGATGCTGGAGCGCGAGCTGGCGCAGATCCAGGCGCGCTTCATGAGGGTGCGCGCCGACGTGCTGCGCCAGCCGGAGATCGCCCGCGAGACGCGGGCGTACGAGGAGCGCCTGCGCGCGCGGATGATCCAGATCGAGCCGCTGACGGAGAACCTGCTGTCCCGCAGCGGCGAGCTGCAGCGCCTGCTCCAGGGCGCGATCTCGCCCTCGCCCCAGGAAGACTGATTCGAACGCGGAGTGCGCGGAATCGAAAAAGAGAGTACGCAGAGGCACCCGTCCTCCGCGTACTCTCTTTTCTACTCCGCGTACTCTGCGTTCAAGAACGTCCGTGTCAGTACGGCGGCGGCGGGCAGGTGCAGAGGGTGTCGGGGCAGTAGCTCTTGTACGAGTTCGCCGCGCACCACGGGTTCGTGGGGACGAAGTGCCCCTCGACCGTTCCGCGGCCCGCGTCCGCCGCCACGGCCTCGAACGACTCCACGGCCAGCGACTCCACGTCCAGCTTCAGCTTCTTCATGGTTGCTCCGGAATGTGGGTGGATAACCTTGCACCCATACTAAACACGCCCGGTTTGATCGGACAAGTGGCCGCGCAGATGCGGACGAAGCTTGCTTTGCGCCGTCAGGCGCTCACCGCATCCCCTCCAGCATCTGGCCGATGACGGCGATCGCGTGGTCCGCCTGCGCGTCCGTCAGCACGAACGGGGGGGAGAGGGAGAGCACGTTTCCGTAGATGCCGCCGCCCAGCAGCAGCACCCCGCGCCGCAGCCCCTCCACCACCAGCCGCCCCGCCAGCTCCGGCGCCGGCTCGCGCGTGCCGCGGTCGCGCACCATCTCCATCCCGATGAGCATTCCCCGCCCGCGCACCTGGCCCACGTTCGGGTGTCCGGCGGCAAGGTCCACCAGCCGCGCCGTCATCCGCGCGCCCAGCGCCGCCGAGCGCTCCACCAGCCGCTCCTCGCGCAGCACCGAGATGGACGCGAGCGCGGCCGCGCATCCCACCGGGTGGCCCAGGAAGGTGGAGGTGTGGATGGCCTCGCCGGCCGACTTTGGCCAGGCGTCCATCACCGCCTCCGTGCCCATGCAGGCCGCGAAGGGAAATCCGCCCGTCAGCCCCTTGCCGACCATCATCACGTCCGGCACCACGCCCCAGTGCTCGCACGCGAACCATCGCCCCGTGCGCCCGAAGCCGGTGTAGATCTCGTCCAGCATCAGCAGCAGCCCGCGCTCGTCGCAGATGCGGCGCAGGCCGGGGAGAAAGCCGTCCGGCGGCACCACGTCGCCGCCGCGCCCCTGGATGGGCTCCACCAGGATGGCGCCGACGGCCTCCGACGCGGAGCCGGGCGTGTCCAGCGTGTGCTCGATGAGCCGCAGCGTCATCGCGCACACCTCCTCCGGATCCGTGCCGAAGGGCGAGCGGTAGGGATACGGATACGGGACGAAGACGGCGTCCGAGCCCAGCTGCGCGGCGAAGGGGGCGCGAAAATCCTCGCGGCCGCTCACGGAGAGCGCGCGGTAGGTGAGGCCGTGATAGCTGCCGTGAAAGGCCAGCACGCGCGGCCTGCCGGTGGCGATCATCGCCGTCTTCAGCGCGGCTTCCACCGCCTCCGCGCCGGAGCTGGCGAGCACGCTCTTCGTCAGTCCGCCGGGCGCCACCTCCGCCAGCGCGCGGAGCACGTCCACCTTCACCGCCGGTGGATGGACGTCGCCCATGCCGTGCAGCAGCCGCGCGGACTGGCGGTGGATGGCCTCCACGATGCGCGGGTGCGCGTGCCCCGGCCCCGCCACGGCGAACGCGGCGGTCAGGTCGACGAAGACGTTGCCGTCCACGTCCCGCACGTTGGCGCCGCGCGCCTCGTCCCAGAACACGGGAAAGTCGTCCGCCAGCCAGGTGACGTTGGGCGATTCCCAGCGCGCCAGCTCCCCCCCCAGCGCGCGCGAACGCGGCCCCGGCGGCGGCACGGCGATGGACGGCAGGTCGGTTCCGAAGGGCACGGCGTTGAAGTGCGTGAGTGCGTGAGTGCGTGAGTGGAGTTTGCGGCGGAGGGGCGGACGGGGCAAGCGGAACGGGCGCCGCGGTGGCCGCGGCGCCCGTCATCATCGATCGAAAGACGCTTTGCGCCGATCAGGCCGCGGCGGCCGCGTCATGGGCAACGGACTGCGCGGGGCGGCGAAGTTTCTGCGCCAGGTCGGCGATCAGCAACTGCGTAAAGGCGAGCGGCACCAGGCGGCCGTCCTCGTCCTCGTCGGCCTGGTAGGTGCCGAAGCTGGCGGAGGCGTACGTGTCGGGGAAGCGCTCCTGCCCCCATGCATCGACCACCTCCTGCGGCAGGGTGCTGTCGATGCGGACGATCACCTCGCCGCCGTCCGCCTCTTCCACGTTGCCGTGCTCGCCCAGCCGCGCGGCGATGCCGTTGGTGCGCACCGCCTCGGCCGCGGCGCGGCGCAGGGTGAGGGTGGTGCGCACCTCGCTGTCGGGCGCGTCCCACTCCGGCACCTCGTAGCGAACGACCAGGTCCGCGCGGTCCGCCTGCGGCAGCACGTAGATCTTGCTGTCCACCAGGTGCCGGGCGATGCTCTTGAGCACCTCGGCCTCGCTGTACCCGCGCGACCGCGTGTCGCGGCGCAGCTTCCAGCGAAAGAGCAGCTCCGGCTCGGGGTAGAGGAACGCGGCCAGGTCGTACGCGGCGCGCAGCTCCTCCGTGGGAAAGCCCAGCAGACCACGGACGATGACGACCTCCTCCGGCTCCAGCACGCGCATGGGACCAAAGGTGCCGTCGGTGTGGTCGTAGCTGCGGTTGCGGACGGGGCGGCCCTGGCGCAGCAGGTTCAGGTGCTCCTGCACCAGCGACAGGTTGTGCACCATGGGGTTCAGCGCCGTGAGCCCCAGCTCCTGCCGCTCCGCGCGCGAGTAGCGGTGGTAGTCGTCCAGCTCCAGCGTGGTCACCCGCGCCGGGCCGATCAGCTCGCGCACCCCGCGCGCCACGGTGCTCTTGCCGCTGCCGCTGTCGCCGATGATCCCCAGCACGAAGGGAAGGTGGCGCGGCGCGTCGCCCTGCTCGTCAGACATGCAGGCGCATCCCGGGCATGAAGGACCTCCGGATGATCTCAGGGTGAGCGTACATCATAGCGGGCCGCGGTCCGGTGCGCGAGAGTGATGGAAGTGCGTGCGTGCGTCCGTGCGGGAGTGTGGAAGTGAACGGCCCCAACGGGCCGCTCGCCGTGCTCCCGGTGTCGCCACGCAATCGCTTGGATGCGCGGCGCGGGCGGATGGATGCGTCGGGGTTGTGAATGCGGCCACGAGATACGATCCTCCCACGGCCACCACGGGCTGAAGCCCGCGGCGATGACGGCCACAAGCCCCGCCCCGGGCTCGCGGAGCTCGCCCGGCGGGGCTTCAACTTCAAAACCCACGCGCGCTTCGCGCAAAAGCATCAGCCGCTCACGCACTCACGCACTTCCGCACTTCTTTCCAGACACGCACACCGCATTCCGACCCCATGTCATCCTACTGCGACGCCGCGCCCGGGCATCCGTTCCACGGGCCGTATCACGACCACGAGTACGGCTTTCCCCTGCGCGGCGACAACGAGCTGCTGGAGCGGCTGGCGCTGGAGATCAACCAGGCCGGGCTGTCGTGGCTCACCATCCTGAAGAAGAAGGACGCGTTTCACCGCGCGTTCGACGGCTTCGACGTGGACCACGTGGCCGCGTACGGCGAGGAGGACCGCGCCCGGCTGCTGGCGGACGCGGGGATCATCCGCAACCGGCTCAAGGTGGACGCGGTGATCGAGAACGCGCGGCGCGTGCAGCAGCTGCGCGAGGAGTATGGCTCGTTCGCCGGATGGCTGGACGCGCACCATCCACTCACCAAACCGGAGTGGATGAAGCTGTTCAAGAAGACCTTCCGCTTTACCGGGGGCGAGATCGTAGGCGAGTTCCTGATGTCACTGGGCTACCTGCCCGGCGCGCACGGGCCCGAGTGCCCCGTCTACCCCCGCGTCCTGGCCGCGGACCCGCCCTGGGCGCGGGTGAAGGCAGCGGGCGTCACGCGCGGATGACGTCGTGCGTGCGGTCGAGAAAGACGAGGAAGAACGCGTGCCCGGCGCGAAAGCCGAACACCCGCGCTACCTGCGTCACCCGCATCTCCATCCACGAGATGTCTTCGCTGATGGCGTGGAGGAACTCGGTGTTCGGCAGCCGGCCGCGCTCCACGGGCGTGCAGCCGAGGCCCGACCTGAACCTGCCGCCCGTCTCCACGATCTGCTGCCACGTCATCTGCGCCAGCTTGCGGCAGAAGCCGCTGAACGCGCGCAGTTCGTCCGCGGTCCATTCGGAGAAGCACTGGTATTCCGGACGGTAGTACTTGAGCGCGACGAACGCGGCCGCCCTGGAATCTCCATCCTGTCCCAGGGCGGCCGCCTCCAGCCTGCTTCTGCGCTCCGTTCCGTCCGACGGTCCGCCGGACGCGGCACCCACCAGCCGTCTACTCCTGGACACCGACCGTCTCGTAGAGGTTCTGGTAGAAGCGCCGCATGTGCTCCCTGGGGATGACGGCGCTGGAGGCGGCCTCGGGAGGCAGGTTGCCGCGCGCCCGCAGCCACGGCTCCTCGCTGTGCGTCAGGTCCTCGAGCTTCTTGGCGGAGTGCTCGCCGTAGCTGCGCAGCACGTCGCGCAGCAGCTCCGTGGTTTCATCGTCGAACTCGGGCATCTCGTCGGGCGGGGGAAGCGCCTCCCAGCCGTGCTCCTTGAAGGCATGCCACACGGACAGCACCACCGGCCCGTGCGCCCACGCGCGCAGGTCTTCGGAAAAGAGCGGCCGGCCGAGCAGGGCCAGCGACCACGCCTGCGCGTAGTAGACCAGCTTCTGCAGCTTGAGGTGCGTGATGGCGTCGCCGGCTCCGCGATCCACCGCGCCGCGGAACCAGTCCGCCACCTGGAGAGCCGTGTACGTCTCCATCGATTCCCACTCCAGAGTCCGCCGCCTACCGAATGCATTCCGAATGCCCGCCAATGGTAATCGCGGCAGTCTGGAGTGTCAACATCATAGATCCCGCCACGGCGGGAACACCCTTCCGGTAAACTCCGGCCGGAAAGCGGCAAGCCCCGTCCGCGCGCGCTCACGCGTAGGCGGACGGGGCTTCAACTGCTGGTGCTCCCTGAACCGAAAGGCTGGCCCGGGCCTGCTCGATCTGTCGGGCTCCGCGCGAGCGCCCCCTCCCGCTCGTCACCTCGCGCCCTCCCCCAAAACCCGTGCACGGTCCGTCGGCGCAGGCCGACATCACGGGGTCTTTGCCGGGTCTTTGCCGCGATTTCAATCGCCACGTCTCGGGCGCCCCCCCGTTCCCCCGTTCCCGGCCACTCTCGCACTCTCGCACTTCCTACTTCGTTTCCAGCCAGTTGTCGCCCGCGCCGCCTTCGACGCGCAGCGGCACCTCCAGCTGCGCGGCACCCTCCATCCGCTCGCGGACGAACTCCTGCACGGCGGGCTCGTTGCCGGCGGGGGTCTCGAAGAGGAGCTCGTCGTGCACCTGCAGAAGCATCTTCGCCGGGACCACGCCGGCGGTCAGGTCGTCCTGGATGCGGATCATGGCGATCTTGATCAAATCCGCCGCGGTGCCCTGGATGGGCGCGTTGGTGGCCGCCCGCTCGCCGAACGCCCGGATGTTCCAGTTCTTCGACTTCAGCTCGGGCAGGTAGCGCCGCCGCCCCGTGAGCGTTTCCACGTAGCCGCGCGTTTTCGCGAGCTCCACCTGCTCGTCCAGGTAGCGCCGGACGCCGGGAAAGCGGCGGAAGTACTCCTCGATGAACTCCTTCGCCTCGGCGTTGCTGATGCCCAGCTGGTTGCCCAGCGAGAACGGCCCCTGCCCGTAGATGATGCCGAAGTTCACCGTCTTTGCCCGGTCGCGCATCTCCCTGGTTACCGAATCGATCGGCACGCCGAAGACGACGCCGGCCGTCTGCTTGTGGATATCGAGCCCGGCGCGGAACGCCTCCACGAACGCCTCGTCGCGCGAGTAGTGGGCAAGCACGCGCAGCTCGATCTGCGAGTAGTCGGCGCTGACGAAGCGGTGCCCCTCCGCGGGGATGAAGCCGCGGCGGATCTCCGCGCCCATCTCCGTGCGGATGGGGATGTTCTGCAGGTTGGGATCGGACGACGACAGGCGCCCCGTGGCCGAGATCGTCTGGCTGAACGAGGTGTGGATGCGCCCCGTCTCCGGATTCACCGCGTGCGGCAGCGTGTCGACGTAGGTGCCGCGCAGCTTGTCGATCTGCCGGTACTGCATCAGCAGCGTGGGCAGTGCGTGCCCCTTGGCCGCCAGCGCCTGCAGCACGTCCACGTCGGTCGACGCGCCCGTCTTGGTCTTCTTGATGACGGGGAGCCCCAGCTTGCCGAACAGGATCTCCCGCAGCTGGGGCGTGCTGCCGATGTTGAACTCCTCCCCCGCCTCGGCGTAGATCTGCTGCTC
>DATABT010000235.1:0-8448 GCA_036259455.1 Longimicrobium sp.
GGAAGGTAGAAGGTACGAAGGTACGTTGGCGGATGCCCCGGGCTTCGCGCCGGAGCGAGTGAACTCGCCGCAACAAAAGCGGAAAGCCCCGCAAACTACGCGGGGCTTCAACTGCAAAACAGGCCGGGCGCTCCGGACGCATCATCCAGGGCGGATGAATCCGGGCTGGAACAGCGGGAAGCCCCGCAACCCCGGGGCCGTGCATCCGCCGTACCTTCGTAGTTTCGCACGTTCGTACCGAACCAGCGCACTCACGCACACTTCCGCACTCACGCACTGCCCTACTTCGGCGGCTCGTTCCGGAAGCGGTAGCCGAACCCGCGCACCGTCTCGATCCAGTCGGCGTGCTCCTCCAGCTTGCCGCGCAGACGCTGCACGTGCATGTCCACCGTGCGCGTGGCGATGTTGGCGGTCACCTCCCACACCGACTCCAGCAGCTGGCGCCGGCTCTGCACCCGGCCGCGGCGCTCCATCAGCGTCATCAGCAGGCGGTACTCGGTGGGCGTAAGGTCCAGGTCGCGCCCGTCCACCTGCGCCCGCGCCGCGCCCGCGTCCACCGCGAAGGGGCCCACGCGCAGCACCTTGCCGCCCTTGCCCGCCGGCGGCGCCTGCTGCACGCGCCGCAGCACCGCGCCCACGCGCAGGATCAGCTCCTGCGGCGAGAACGGCTTGCTCACGTAGTCGTCCGCCCCCAGCCGCAGGCCGGCGATGCGGTCCTGCTCCTCCTTGCGCGCCGTCAGCAGGATCACCGGGATCTCCTGCGTCTCCGGCCGGCGGCGCAGCTCCTCCAGCACGGCCAGCCCCGACATCCCCGGCAGCATCAGGTCCAGAACGATCAGGTCGGGGCGCTCCACCTCGGCGGCGCGGATGGCCTCGGGGCCGCTGCTGGCCGTGCGCACCCGGTACGACTCGCGCGCAAGGTGATACGCCACCAGCGCGGAGATGTCCGGCTCGTCGTCCACCACCAGGATGTGGGCGCTCATTCGATTCGTGTTGTGGGACGGCTCCCTGGGGGCGCCACCGATCAGCCCGGTGAACACACCCGAAGAATGCAGTGTCCCGGAAGTGCTCTGCAAGCGTTTCCTCCGCGGTCAGGGTCACAGACCTTCCGACCGGGAGTGTAGAGCCCTGGTGTAACGTCTCCGTCACGGATCGGGCAGCGCCGTGCGACAATGTAACGCCGGTCGCGCGACACGAGGGCGGCTGAAGCCGCGGCTCCAACGGCCAGAAGCCCCGTTCCGGCTCGTTCCTCGCCGAACGGGGCTTGGACCGCGAGACACACCGCGGATCTTCAAGAAGTTTACGCCCGTTCCGCACCGCTTGCGCGAGGGGGTGGCGCGCTCCCGGGGGCCGCCGGGGGAGGGCTATCCCGCCCGCCGCCGCCCCGCCACCACCGGCTCCTCGTCCTCCTCATCTTCGTCTTGGGCGTGCGGGTGGACGGCGGAGGCCGCGCGGCGGTCCGCATCCCCCGAATCACTCCCATCCCCGGAATCACCCGGGGCCGGATCACCCGCATCCACCGGAGTGCCCTCGCCGCCCGGCACATCGTCCCGCGCGGAGGCGGCGGCGTCCGCGGACTGCGCGTGGCCGGGCGGGGCGAGCGGATCGTCGTCGGTGGGGGTGGGGAACGGCAGGCCTTCGCTGGCGGACAGGGTGCGCACGTCCAGCCTGGGGGGCAGCGACAGGCGGAAGGTGCTTCCCTCGCCCAGCACGCTCTCCACCGTAAGCGATCCGCCCAGCAGCACGGCGAGACGGCGCGAGATCGGCAGGCCGAGGCCCGTTCCCAGCTGCTGGTCGGGATGGGCGATCTGCACGAACTCGTCGAAGATGCGCTCCAGGTTCTCGGGCTCGATCCCCCGCCCCTCGTCGCGCACGTCCACCTCCACCCCGCCGTCGTCCCGCGCGCGGCACCCCACGGTGATCGGCTTTCCCTCGCCGAACTTGATGGCGTTGGAGAGGAGGTTCAGGATGATCTGCCGCACCCGCCGCGGGTCGGTGGTGATGGAGATCTCATCGTCGTGCTCCAGCGACAGCTCCGACCCGTGCTCGTCCGCCAGCGGGCGCACGGTGACGAACAGATCCTGCACCAGCGCCGGGAAGGCGGCCGTCTGGATCTCCAGGTCGATCTTGCCCGCCTCGATCTTGGAAAGGTCCAGGATGTCGTTCACCAGCTCCAGCAGGTGCTTGGCCGCCTGGTTGGCCCGCTCGATCCCCCGCGCCTGCTGCTCGTTCAGCGGCCCGTAGATGTTGTCGAGCAGCAGCGCGCTGTAGCCGAGGATGGCGTTGATGGGCGTGCGCAGCTCGTGGCTCATGCTGGCGTAGAAGCGGCTGCGCGACGCCATGGCCGCCTCCAGCTCCCGCTGCCGCGCCTGCAGCTGCGCGTTCACCGACTGCAGCTCCCGGGAGGTGCGCCCCAGGTGCTCCACCGCCTGCCGCAGCTCCTCTTCCTGCCGCTTGCGCTCCGACACGTCGCGGCCGATCACCGTGTACAGCCGCTCGCTGTCCAGCTGCAGGCAGCTGACGGAGGCCTCCAGCGGAAAGGTTTCGCCGCTGGCGCGCAGCCCCAGCAGCGCGTGCTCGCGCGGGGGCACGTCCGGCTCGCCCGAGCCCTTGCCCTGCATTACCGAGACGGCCCGCTCCGCGGCCGCCGTGCACATGTCCTCCAGCGTCTTGCCGCGGTACCGGGGCGCGAACATCTCGTCCACCGGCATTCCCACCGCCCGCTCGCTCGGAACGCCGAACGTACGCTCCGCCGCCGCGTTGAAGAGCGAGATGCGCCGGTCGTCGCCGAAGGTGATGATGGCCTCCAGCGCGCTCCCCACGATCTCGGCCATTCGCGCCTCGCTCTCGCTGAGCTGGGCGCGGTGCTGCAGCTCCAGCGCGCGCACCTCGCTTTCGCGCAGCCGGGCCTCCTGCTCCTTCAGCTGCTCCGTCTTCAGGTACAGGTCCACGAAGACGGCCACCTTGCTGCGCAGCACGTCGGGGTTGAAGGGCTTGAACATGTAGTCCACGGCCCCCACCTCGTACCCCGCGTACACGAACTGCTCGTCCTTGCTGATGGCCGTGAGAAAGATGATGGGCGTGAGCTTGCTGCGCTCGCGGCTCTTGATGAGCTGCGCCGTCTCGAAGCCGTTCATCCCCGGCATCTGCACGTCGAGGAGAATGACGGCGAAGTCGTGCAGCAGCACCTGGCGCAGCGCCTCTTCGCCGCTGTTGGCGCGGACGAGGTGGTGGCCCAGGGGCTCCAGGATGGCCTCCAGCGCCATGAGGTTCTCGGGCCGGTCGTCCACCATCAGGATCCGCGCGCGCGGCGGATCGGCGGTGGCCGCGGCGGCGTGCGCCGTCATGCGCCCACCGCCCTGCAGCGCGGCACGCGGCGCCCGCGAATGGCGGCCAGGTGGCCCGCGATCTCCTCCAGCGGAAGCACGCAGGCCTCCGGGACGGCCTTGATGGCCGAGCGCGGCATCACCCGCACCTCGGCGGTATCGGGGTCCTGCACCACCGCGTGCCCCCCGGCGTCGGCGATGCGGCGCAGGCCGCGGGCGCCGTCGGCGTTGGCGCCGGTGAGCACCACCCCGATCACGTCCATGCCGAACACGTCGGCGGCGGACTCGAACATCACGTCGATGCTGGGGCGGCTGTAGCGCACCGGCTCGTCGGTGCTCAGGGAGAAGAAGCCGTCCTCGTCCAGGAGGAGGTGATAGTCGGGCGGGCCCACCCACACCCCGGGGCCGATCTCCTGCTTGTCGTTCACCTCGGCCACGGGAAGCCCGCTGCACTCCTGCAGCAGCTCGCAGAGCAGCTCGCTCTCCTTGGCGCGGTGCTGAACCACCACCACGGGGATCCCGAAATCTTCCGGCAGCCCGCCGACGATGGTGCGCAGCGCGTGCAGGCCGCCGGCGCTGGCGCCCACCACCACCAGCCGGTAGCCGGGCGGGGTCCCGGCGCGGTGCTCGCTCACGCCAGCCTCCGGAAGATCTTCTCTCGCGCGTCCAGCACCTCGTACTTGTCCTCGAACTCGGTAAAGCGCAGCGTCTCCTTGTTCCCCAGCGCCAGGATGCCGAAGCGCCCCATGCTGTCGTAGAACAGGCGGTGCACGCGGTTCTGCAGCTTGCGGTCGAAGTAGATCATCACGTTGCGGCACACGATCACGTTGAACTCGGCGAACGAGCCGTCGGTGACCAGGTTGTGCTGCGAAAAGACCACGTTGCGCGTGAGCGAGCCGTTGAACAGCGCGCCGTCGTACATGGCCGTGTAGTACTCGCTGAACGACCGCGTGCCTCCCGCGCGAACGTAGTTCTGGGTGTACTCCTGCATCTTGTCCAGGGGAAAGATGCCGGCCCGCGCGCGCTGCAGCACCATCTCGTTGATGTCGGTGGCGTAGATGCGCGCCCGTTCATACAGGCCTTCCTCCTCCAGCAGGATGGCCATGGAATACACCTCCTCGCCGGTGGAGCACCCGGCGTGCCATACCCGGATGAACGGGTAGGTGCGCAGCAGCGGCACCACCTTTTCGCGGAACGCGGCGTAGAAGCCGGGGTCGCGGAACATGGCGGTGACGTTGATGGATAGGTCCAGCAGCAGCCTTTCCATGGTGTTGCTGTCGTGCAGCACCCGGTCCTGCAGCTGGCTGATGCTGGCCAGCCTCTCCTGCTCGATGCGCTTCCAGATGCGGCGCTTGAGCGAGGAGTATGCGTAGCTGCGAAAGTCGAAGCCGTAGTGCCGGTACACGCCCTCCAGCAGCAGCTCGATCTCGATGCGTTCCAGCTCCCGGTCGTACGCGGCCGGTGTATCCGGCAGGTCCACTCTGGCCTTCGCCACTTGCGGTGATGCCCCTGGTGTGTCTGGCGCGCCCCGCCGCGCGTTCGCGGTGGCAAGCGAAGGCTGCACGGCAAAGTACGTGCGCGGGCCGGGCAGGGGACAGGGAACCAGGTTACCGGCGCGCGGGCCGGAGGGTCCAGGCACTTCGGCGAGGATCACGCTGCCCCGGCGCGGGGCCCCTCCCCCGGCGCCTCCCCGCGCGTTCCTCGCGGTCGCTATTCCCTATTCTCTATTCCCTATTCCCTATTCCCTATTCCCTATTCCCTCACCGGTACAGCCACACCCGCATCAGCGAAAGCAGCTGGTCCACGTCCACCGGCTTGGTGATGTAGTCCGACGCGCCCGCCGCGATGCTCTTTTCGCGGTCGCCCTTCATCGCCTTGGCGGTCAGGGAGATGATGGGCAGCTGCGCGAACTCCGGCATCTCGCGGATGGCGCGGGTGGTCTCGTAGCCGTCCATCTCGGGCATCATCACGTCCATCAGCACCAGGTCGATCCCCGCGTTCTCCTGCAGGGTGCGGATGGCGTCGCGGCCGTTCTCGGCGAACACCACGCTCATCCCCTGCTGCTCCAGCACGCTGGTGAGCGAGAAGATGTTCCGCACGTCGTCGTCCACGATCAGGATGCGCTTGCCCTCGAACACGCTGTCGCTCTTGTGCAGCTGCTCCAGCATGCGGCGCTTGTCGTCGGGCAGGTTGCTCTCCACCCGGTGCAGGAAGAGCGCGGTCTCGTCCAGCAGCCGCTCGGGGCTCTTGGCGTCCTTGATGATGATGGTTTCCGCGTACCGCCGCAGCCGCGTCTCCTCCGCCTGCGACAGGTCCTTCCCCGTGTAGATGATGATGGGGATGTCCTGCATGTCGGGGGTGCTCTTGACCCGCTCCAGCAGGTTGTACCCGTCCTCGCCGCTGAGCCCCAGGTCCAGCACCATGCAGTCGAAGCGGGTCTCGCGCAGCCGCTCCATGGCGTCCTCGGCGCTGCCGACGGCCGTGATCTCCACGTCGCCCTCGCCGATGAGCTCGATGATGCTCTGCCGCTGGTTGGGGTCGTCCTCCACCACCAGCAGCCGCTTGACGCCCTCTTCCAGGAAGGTGCTGATGCGGTCGAACGCCGCGTCCAGGTTCTCCTTGCTGATGGGCTTCTCCAGGTAGTTCACCGCCCCCTGGCGCAGGCCGCGCTGCCGCTGCCCCACGCCCGAGAGGATGTGCACCGGGATGTGCCGCGTCTCGGGCGCGTGCTTCAGCCGGTCCAGCACCGTCCACCCGTCGATCCCCGGCAGGTCGATGTCCAGCGTCAGCGCGTCGGGGCGGTACTCGCGCACCAGTTCCAGCCCCTGCTCGCCGTCCATCGCCACCAGCGCCTTGAACCCCTTCTCGCGCGCCATGTCCAGCAGGATGCGCGCGAAGTGCGGGTCGTTCTCCACGATGAGCACCACCCGGTCGCCCGGCTGCACCGTAGACCGGTCGTCGTGGATGCCCACCTCGCTGGGGTCGCGCGGGTAGCGCCGCCGCTCCGGCCGCTGCGGCGCGGGCCACTCCGCCGGCTGCTCCGCCGTCCGCGGCGCGGGAAGCGCCAGCGTGCCGCCGCCGCGCGGGCCCTCGTCCTCGTCCCCGCCGGGGTTCTCGGGGTCGCCCGGCCAGGTGAGCGGCAGGAACAGGGTGAAGGTGCTCCCCCGCCCCTCGCTGCTCTCCACCCGGATCTCGCCGCCCAGCAGCCGCGCGATCTCGCGGCTGATGCTGAGCCCCAGGCCGGTGCCGCCGTACTTGCGGCTCGTGGTTCCGTCCGCCTGCTGGAACGCCTCGAAGATCAGGCGCTGCTTGTCGGACGCGATGCCGATCCCCGTGTCGCTGACCGCGAAGGCCACCACCACGTCGGCCTCGTTGAGCGCCGGGTGGCTGAAGCGGCGGCCCTTTTCCGCCTTGCGCATGGTGAGGGTGACGCCGCCCTCGTCCGTGAACTTGAAGGCGTTGCTGAGCAGGTTCTTGAGCACCTGCTGCAGCCGCTGCCCGTCGGTGTAGAGCGACGACGGCAGCTCCGGATCGATGTCGGTCGCCAGCTCCAGCCCCTTCTGGTCGGCCACCGGGCGAAAGCTGCGCTCCACGAAGTTCACCACGTCGGCCAGCAGCACGTCGCCGGCGTTGATGTCCATCTTGCCCGCCTCGACCTTGGACAGGTCGAGCACGTCGTTGATCAGGTTGAGCAGGTCCGTGCCCGATGCCAGGATGGTCTGGGCGTACTCCACCTGCTTCTCCGACAGGTTGCCGTCCTTGTTGTCCGCGAGAAGCTTCGCGAGGATGAGCAGCGAGTTCAGCGGGGTGCGCAGCTCGTGGCTCATGTTGGCCAGGAACTCGCTCTTGTACTTGGTGCTCACCTCGAGCTGCTTGGCCTTCTCCTCCAGCTCGCGGCGGGCCGCCTCGACCTCGCGGTTCTTCTGCTCCACCTTGCGGTTCTGCTCCGCGAGCAGCGCCGCCTTCTCCTCCAGCTCCTCGTTGACCTGCTGCAGCTCTTCCTGCTGGTCGCGCAGGGCCTCTTCCGACGCCTTGAGGGTGCGGGCCTGCTGCTCCAGCTCGCTGTTGGTGCGCCGCAGCTCCTCCTGCTGCGCCTGCAGCTCCTGCGACTGGCTCTGCAGCTCCTGCGTGAGGTTCTGCGACTGCTGCAGCAGCTCCTCCGTCCGCATGTTGGCGGTGATCATGTTGAGCACCACGCCCACGCTCTCGGCCAGCTGGTCCAGGAACACCTGGTGGATCTGGCTGAAGGGGAGAAAGCTGGCCAGCTCGATGACGGCCTTTACGTCGCCCTCGAACAGGATGGGAAGCACCATGATGTTGCGCGGCGGCGCCTCGCCCAGCCCGCTGGTGATGCGGATGTAGTCGTCGGGCACCCCCGTGAGCAGGATGGGCTTCTTCTCCAGCGCCGCCTGCCCCACCAGCCCCTCGCCCGGGCGGAAGCGGTTGCTGACGCTCTTGCGCTCCTTGTACGCGTAGCTGGCGATGAGGCGCAGCACGTCGTCGTGCCCGCCGTCGTCGTTGCCGTCGCCGTCCGCCAGGAAGAAGGCGCCGTGGTGCGCGCCCACCAGCGGGGTAAGGTCGCTCATGATCAGGCGCGACACGCTCTCCAGGTCGCGCTGCCCCTGCATCATCCGGCTGAACTTGGCCAGGTTGGTCTTGAGCCAGTCCTGCTCCTGGTTGCGCTCCGTGGTTTCCTTGAGGTTGGAGATCATCTGGTTCACGGACCGCTTCAGCTCGTCCAGCTCGCCCTTGGCCTCGACGGTGATGGTCCGCGTCAGGTCGCCCTCCGTCACCGCGGTGGCCACGTCCTTGATGGCGCGCACCTGCGCGGTGAGCGAGTTGGCCATGGCGTTCACGTTGTCGGTGAGCGCCCGCCAGGTGCCCGCCGCGCCCGGCACCTCGGCCTGGCCGCCCAGCTTGCCCTCCGTGCCCACCTCCCTGGCCACGCGCGTCACCTCGTCGGCGAAGATGCGCAGCTGGTCGACCATGCTGTTGATCACCTCCTTGATCTGGAGGATCTCGCCCTTCACGTCCACGGTGATCTTGCGGGTCAGGTCACCGTTGGCGATGGCGGTGGCCACCGCGCTCACGTCGCGCAGCTGCACCGTCAGGTTGCCGGCCA
>DATABT010000236.1:0-6704 GCA_036259455.1 Longimicrobium sp.
CTCCCCCACAAGCTGCGTGGGGGAGGGTCGGGGAGGGGGTCCGCGCGCAGCGCGACGCTGCAAGACTCACCCGGTGCGCGAAACCGGCCGCCGCGAGATGAATTTCAACCTCCCCCAGGTTTTTTGAGGGGAGGTGGGCGAGGTTTACGCGCCCGGAGGGGGCGCCCGCGCCGGACTCCGGCTCCCGCGCATCAGCTCTGGCGATTCTCGAAAATGCTCCGCCGGATACGATGTCGATCTCGTCATCCCCCGTTCGTCGTTTGGGTAGAGAGCGGGAGTATTTCGAGCCGGGACGACGGGATCGAGCACCACGCGCGCCTCCGCGACCAGTCCGCGGCGCGGCAGGTCCGTGGCGCGCCGCGAAATCCGCCTGTCGATTCCGCGGCGCGTCGTTCGTCGCAGGGGCAGGAGAGCGAGAATCCACTTCCACCAGACCGGAGAAGCAGCCATGTCCGAACAGATGGAACGTCCCGTCCCGCAGGGCGTGACCCCGTACCTGATGGTCCGCGGCGCCAGCCAGGCCGCGGAGTGGTACAAGCGCGCGTTCGGCGCCGAGGAGGTGATGCGCATGCCGGCCGAGGGGAGCGACAAGCTCATGCACTGCCACCTGCGCATCAACGGCGGCGACGTGTTCATGTCCGACGAGTTTCCGGAGTACGGCGCCTCGCTGGGCGAGGGGCCGCGCGGCGTGACCATGTTCCTGGCCGTGGACGACGCGGACAGGTGGTACAACCGCGCGGTGGAGGCCGGCGCCACCGTGCGGATGGAGATCGCCGACCAGTTCTGGGGCGACCGCTTTGGCGAGGTGGTGGACCCCTACGGCCACGGCTGGGCCTTCGGCTCGCCCATCAAGAAGAACAGCTGACGCCCCCGCGGGGCTCCGGGTCCGCGGGGCCCCGCCCTTTCCTCCAACGCGAACCGAGCATGCTGCAATTCATCGCCATCGCCGCCGGCGCCGCCATCGCGGGGGTGCTGGGCATCGCCGCCCGCCGGCCGGACACCTTCCGCGTGCAGCGCAGCACCGTCATCCACGCGCCGCCGGACGCCATCCAGCCCCACATCACCAACTTTCGCGCCTGGGTGAACTGGTCGCCGTACGAAAGGCTGGATCCCGCGATGAAGAAGACGTTCAGCGGGCCGGAGAGCGGCCCCGGCGCCGTGTACGCCTGGGAGGGGAACAAGAAGGCGGGCGAAGGCCGGATGGAGATGCGCGAGTCGTCGCCCACGCGCGTCACCATTCAGCTGGACTTCACCCGGCCGTTCGAGGCGCACAACATGACCACCTTCACCCTGCAGCCGCGCGGCGACCGCACCGAGGTCACCTGGGCGATGGACGGGCCCCAGCCCTTCATGCAGAAGGTGATGTGCGTCTTCATCAACATGGACAGGCTGGTCGGCAAGGACTTCGAGGCCGGCCTCGCCAACCTCAAGGCGCTGGCCGAGGGGCAGGCCTCCCCCGCCCCGGCGCAGAGCTGAACGATCCCATCCCGAGAAGGAGGCACGCAGATGATCAGCTACATCCACTCGTCCACCATCCTCGTCTCCGACCAGGAGCGGGCGCTGGACTTCTACGTCAACACGCTGGGGTGGGAGAAGCGGATCGACGCGATGATGGGGGATGGATACCGCTTCGTGACCGTGGCGCCGCCGGGCGGGCAGGCGGAGCTGGCGCTGGGCCCCGTGCACGTCCTGGGCGGAGAGCCGGGCGTGGGGATCACCCGCGGCCGGGGGATGGAGGGCGCCAGCGGGATCAGCTTCGCGGTGGACGACGTAGACGAGACGTACCGCACGCTGTCGGAGCGGGGCGTGCGCTTCAGCGGCCCGCCGGAGCCAATGCCGTGGGGCGACAGGGCCACCTGGCTCATCGACCCCGACGGCAACCGCTTCTTCTTCACCGGCCGGTGACGGCCGCCGCCGCCGCGGGGGAGACGCTCTCATGATCCGCCAGCGGATGGCATCCGTGTTCCTGCGGCGGCGCGATCGGCGCGCCACGGCGGGCGATCCCCGCCCCGCCGCTTGCGCGGACGGGCGCGGACGCTATCCTCCGTCGCGTGACGACGACCATGGACGTGCACCGCGCCATCGACGCGGTGTGGAGAATCGAATCCGCGAAGGTCATCGCGGGCCTGGCGCGCATGACGCGCGACGTGGGCCTGGCCGAGGACCTGGCGCAGGACGCGCTGCTGGCCGCGCTGGAGACGTGGCCGCGCACGGGCGTGCCCAGCAACCCCGGCGCGTGGCTCATGTCCACCGCCAGTCGGCGCGCCATCGACCAGTTCCGGCGCGGCAAGATGCTGGAGCGCAAGCATGCGGAGCTGGGGCACGAGCTGGAGGCCCGGCAGGAGGCGGCCGTGCCCGACCTGGATGAGGCGCTGGACGACCCCATCGGCGACGACCTGCTGCGCCTGGTCTTTACCTGCTGCCACCCCGTGCTCACGCAGGAGGCGCGCGTCGCCCTCACGCTGCGCATGCTGGGCGGCCTGACGACCGAGGAGATCGCCCGCGCCTTCCTGACGCCGGTGCCCACGTTGCAGCAGCGCATCGTGCGCGCCAAGAAGACGCTGAGCGAGAAGCGCGTGCCCTTCGAGGTGCCGCGGGGCAAGGAGCTCACGGAGCGGCTGTCGTCCGTCCTCGGCGTCATCTACCTCATCTTCAACGAGGGGTACTCCGCCACCGCCGGGGACGACTGGATGCGCCCCGCCCTCTGCGAAGACGCGCAGCGGCTGGGCCGCATTCTGGCGGAGCTGGCGCCCACGGAGCCGGAGGTGCACGGGCTGGTGGCGCTCATGGAGATCCAGGCGTCCCGGCTGCGCGCGCGGATGGGGCCCAACGGCGAGCCGGTGCTGCTGCTGGACCAGGACCGGGCGCGCTGGGACCACATCCTCATCCGCCGCGGGCTGGCGGCGCTGGAGCGGGCGGAGTCGCTGGGCGGGGCCAAGGGCCCGTACGCGCTGCAGGCCGCCATCGCCGCCTGCCACGCTCGGGCGCGCACGCCGGAGGAGACGGACTGGGTGCGCATCGCGGAGCTGTACGACGAGCTGTCCGCGCAGGTGCCGTCCCCGGTCATCGAGCTGAACCGCGCGGTGGCGATGGCGATGGCGTTCGGCCCGGCCATCGGGCTGGAGATCGTGGACGAGCTGGCGGCCGAGCCCGCGCTCAGGAGCTACCACCTGCTCCCCAGCGTGCGCGGCGACCTGCTCTTCAAGCTGGGGCGGATGGACGAGGCGAAGGCGGAGTTCCAGCGTGCGGCCACGCTGACGCAGAACGCGCGGGAAAAGCGGCTGCTGCTGGACCGCGCCGAAAAGTGCGACGCCTCCGTCAGCGCCGGACCCTCGGGATGATGGTGTTCCCCATGACCTCCGGCCGCCACCGGTTCCAGACGCCGCCCGCCGTAGTTCCCCGCCGCTGAAGACGACTGCCCCTCCGGTTCGGGGACAGCGATCGGATTCTCCCTCCCCCGCGCAGTTTGCGGGGGGAGGGCCGGGGAGGGGTGCTCGCGCGCAGCGCGGCGCCGTAAGACTCGCCCTCACGCCTCACCGCGGGATCCGCGTCCTTCCGTGCCGAATCCCGCGCTCCGCGTTGCATCGGGCGCCGCGGTGGGTGCCGCGAGCGCGCGGATGATGTAGTTTGAGAGCCGCGGAACGATCGCGGAAGATTTCTGATTCCCGCGAGATCCATCAGCACGACGGAGTACCGCATGTGCAGGAACATCAGGACGCTGGCGAACTTCGAGCCGCCGGCCACGGATGACGAAGTGCGCGCCGCCGCGCTGCAGTTCGTCCGCAAGATCAGCGGGACCACGCATCCGTCAAAGGCGAACGAGGCCGCCTTCGACCGCGCCGTGGACGAGGTGACCACCGCCGCGCGCACGCTGATCGACGCCATGCAGGTCAAGGCGCCGCCCCGCGACCGCGAGACGGAAGCGCGCAAGGCACGGGTGCGCAGCGCAAAGCGCTTCGGCCGCCCCGCGCCCGCCACACCCTGACGAGACCGCGGCCGCGTACGCGCCGCTGACCGAATGACTCCCCTGCCCCTCCGCCGCGAGGATCCGTGACCGAGATCGCCACGCCCGCCACACCCGAAAGCGCCCCGCCCGATGACGCCCCCGCGCGCCCCGCCGGGCGCTACGACCGCTCCATCATCGAGGGTCCGCTGCCGCGCGCCGTGTGGAAGCTGGCGTGGCCCACCATGCTCACCAACATCATCGGCGGCATCCAGGGGATGGTGGACCACGTGCTGGTGGGCAACCTGGTGGGCTACGCGGCCAACGCGGCCATTGGCGTGGCGTACCAGATCTTCCTGGTCGTCATCGTCTTCATCTCCTCGCTGTTCACGGGGATGAGCGTGCTGGTGGCGCGCTTCGTGGGCCAGGGCGACGAGGAGAAGGTGGACCGCACCGTGTACCAGGCGTTCCTCACCGCCATCGGCATCTCGGTGGGGATCATGGCGCCGGCGGGGTACTTCCTGTCACCGTACCTGCTGGACCTGGTGAACGCCGCGCCCGCCGTGAAGGCCGAGGCGCTTCCCTTCCTGCGGGTGATGTTCCTGTTCAGCAGCGGCATGCTCGTCTTCTTCATGCTGGGCGGCGCACTGCGCTCCGCCGGCGACGCGCGCACGCCCATGGTGCTGGGCGTGGCGATGACGCTGCTGAACCTGGTGCTGAACGTGGTCCTCATCCGCGGGCTGGGCCCCATTCCCGCCTTCGGCACGGTGGGCGCCGCGATGGGAACGTGCATCGCGTCCGGCCTGGTGGCCGCGTACGCGCTCTACAAGCTGTGGAGCGGCGGATGGGTGGTGCGCTTTCCGCGCGGCCAGGGCTGGTCGCCGGACTGGACGATCATCCGCTCCCTGTTCCGCTTCGGCCTGCCGACGGGCATTCAGGGGATCGCGATGAACGTGGGCGGCGTGCTGATGCTGGCCTTCATCGGGTCGCTGGCGCAGAGCGCGGCGGCGCAGGCGGCGTTCGCCGTGTCGTACGGGCAGCTCTTCTCGCTGATCACGTGGACGGCGGTGGGACTGATGGGCGCCGCCGCCGCCGTCGCGGGGCAGAACCTGGGCGCCGGGCAGCCGGACCGCGCCGCGCACGGCGTGGCCGTCGCCGCGCGCATCGCGATGTACGTGGCGGGGTCGCTCGGCGCGATGTTCCTGCTCATCCCCCGCCAGCTGCTGGCCGTGTTCGGCATGAACGAGCCCGCCGTGGTGGAGCTGGGTGTGCAGCTGCTGCGGGTGCTGAGCGTCTCGGGCCTGTTCATCGCCGTCGCGCTCACCTACACCGGCGGCCTGCAGGGAACGGGGGATACCAAGGGGCCGCTCTACATCTCCATCGTCTCGCAGGTGGCGGTGCCGCTGGGGATCTGCTTCGTGATCCAGCAGGTCGGCACGCTGCAGCCCATCCACATCTGGACGGCGATCCTGGTGGGCCACCTGACCCGCTGCGCCCTGAGCGTGATCCGCTTCCGGCAAGGCACCTGGCGCGGCATCGTCGTCGACATCGGCACGGCGGCTCGGTAGGACGCAAAGCGATCTCACGCCGAGACCCGGAGGGCGCGGAGCAGTTCTCTCTTCGCCCTCCGCGTCTCTCGCACCCAATCTCACAAAGTTGATTTCCTGAGGGAGGCGCCGCGTCGAACCTGGCGTGACTCGGACCCCGGGGCGCCCACCGAAGGATCTCCTCTCCGCAGCCGCGGGGCTGGGTTCACGGTTTGCCGCCAGCCCCGTCGTTATGCACGCGAGATCCTTCGGTCGGCGCCTGAGTCCACGTCCGGGCCCGGACTGGTGCGGCGCCTCCCTCAGGAAATCATTCGCTTTTCGTCCAGGGATCAATCATTCGCCCTGGGGCCGCGGGTGGAGCGGTCGATCTGGCGGATGGCGCCGAGGTGGTACGCCAGGTGCGCGATGCTCCCCACCATGCCGCTCAGCTCGATGCCCCTCACCTCGCGCGGCGTGCCCAGCGCCGCCAGCCAGCGGTGCGCCTCGTCGCGCAGGGCGGCGCGCAGCTGCTCCCACTCCGCCTCCGTGACGGACGCCGTGCGCCAGCTGGCGCTCCAGTCGGCATCCTCGAACGGATTCTCGCCGCCCGCCCAGCGGTTCATCAGCGACAGTCCGTAGCGCACGTGGTCCACGTGCGCCGCGATCGTCGCCCCGCCCTCCGACGAGGCCGAGGCCGCCTCCGCGGAAAGCCGGTCGAGCGAACGCAGCAGCCCCGCGTCGCCCGGGTTCAGCATGAACGCCATCCCCTTCGGCGCGCCATCCACCAGTTCGGAGAGCAGCGTCGTCATCGTACGCGCAATCTCACCCGTGTTCATGCGCCTTCCCGTGCTGAAGGAATCGGAAGATGCGCCACGATGCCGCGTGCTCCGCGATTCCGCAAGCAAGGGACAGCGATCGGGTACAGAGACGCAGGCACAAGCCGGGGGAACGGAGAATGTGGAGCGTGTGGGGAGGACCGGGCGTAGCGGAACGTTGGGGTTCATCGCGGATTCGTTGCACGCACGAAGCCTGTGCCGTGAGCTGTCATTTCGAAGGAGGCGCCCACGAGGACTTGCCTCATGCAGGATCTTGTTGCGCCGACTGAGAAATCTGGAAGCAATACGTTTCGTTGACATCAGGTCAGAGGCACCACAGAAAGCACGGGCTTCTGCACCGGCGACCAGACCCGCTCGAAGTCGTCCGGGTTGATGCGCTTCGAGTGCCGCAGGCGGAGC